>CALDGN010000022.1 GCA_937942965.1 uncultured Acidimicrobiales bacterium
TACCGAGAGTTCAAAGTCGCCATGTACGAGCGCCTCGACGCCGAGTTCGGCCCCCTCCTGACGTCGGTCGCCGACCAGACCGAACTGGCCGCCATCCAGTGGGGCGGCGTGCCGGTCGGCGGCATCCCTGAACTCAATGACCCGGAACGTGTTCCTGCAGCCGAGGCTGATTGGATGGTTGACGACGAGGTCGTGCTGGGCGTCATCGCCAACGGCGAGGCCGTCGCCTATCCCCTACGCATCATCGCTCGTCACGAACTCGCGAATGACACTGTCGGCGGCGACAATCTGGCGATCGTCTACTGCACCTTGTGTCGATCGGCGATCGTGTACGAGCGCGAGGTCGAGGGCCAGACCGTCCAGTTCCTCACCAGCGGCCTTCTATCGAACTCGAACAAGATCATGCTCGATGTTGAAACCCAAACGTTGTGGAGCCATCTCCGAGGGACGGGCATCGGCGGCGAGCACCTTGGCGTCGAGCTCACGGTTCGATCCGTGAACCACATGCGCTGGACTGACTGGGTCGCCGAGAACCCTGACACCGAAGTACTGACCCTGCCGTCACCGATCTTCTTCGATGACCCCGAGCGTCCACCGATCGCGTACGACTACACCCCTGGCGAGGCCTATGCGTCGTACTACGAGAACCCGGACGTGTGGTTCCCAATCCTCGACACGCCCGAAACGTGGCCGCTCAAGACCGACGTGATCGGCATCGAACACAATGGCGACTCGGTTGCGTTCTCCGTCGAGGCGTTCAATGCGCTCGAGAAGACCATCGAGGTTGAGGTCGGCGGCCAGGCGTTCACGGTCGAGCCGACCGGCGTCGGCGCTCGGATCTTCGATGCGGCCGGTCAGCGCGTGATCGCCGAGCAGTCGTTCTGGTTCGCTTGGTTCGCGAACCACCGCGAGACCCGAACGCTCACCGACCTTTCTGGCTTCTGAGCGCGGCCACTAGCTTCGGGGCGTGAGTAACACCTCGTCATCTTCTGCCAGCCCGATCGGCATCGCCATTATCGGACTCGGCACGGTCGGCCTGCGCTACATCGAGCAATACCAACTGCACGATGGCTTCGAGATCATCGGCGGGTTCGACGTCTCTGAGGCAGCCGCGACCACGGCGCAAGAACGGTTCGGTATCGCACTGTCTTCGTCGGCCGAGGACCTGATCAAGGACCCGGCGGTCACCGCCGTCTATGTCGCCGTTCCGCCGCTGTTCCACGAGCACTACGTCGACCTCGTCGTCGCTGCCGGCAAAGCACTGATGTGCGAAAAGCCGCTCGGGGTCGATGACGCCGAGAGCGCTGGGATGGTCGAGCGAGTCGAAGCTGCTGGCACTCGTGCGGCGGTCAACTACGTCTTCGGCGCTGCGCCAAGCGCGGTACGGCTGTTGAGCGACGTGGCGGCCGCTGGCGACGACATCCATGGCGTGGACCTCCGCGTGCACTTCGAGGAGTGGCCACGAGCCTGGCAAGCCGGTGCCGGTTGGTTGCGCGATCGGGACCAGGGTGGCTGGGCCCGAGAGGTCATCTCGCATTACGTCTTCCTGATGCTGCGTCTCTTCGGTGGCCCGGTCACGGTCGAGCACTGCGCCGCCTACTTCCCCGCCGACGGGACGTCAGAGCAGCGCCTGGTCGCGCTGTTGCGCGCCGACGGGGTGCCGATCCACGTGTTGGGCTCGAGCGATTCGGCCGGTGCCGACGAGGTCGAGTTCACGGTGCGCGGTGCGGGCCAATCGTGGCGACTCACGAACTGGTACCAGTACGCGACGACGAGCCGTGGCGGCGAGTGGACCCCTGGCTTGTCCGACGAAGAAGCGGCGGGCCCAGCTGCCTATGCAGCTCAGCTCGGGCAACTCGCCGACCTCGTCAATGGTGAGCCCCAAACACTTGCGACCTTCGCCGAAGCCCTCGAGGTGCAGCGCATCGTCGAGCGCATGCTCGAGATGGCCGCTGAGGCTGTCTGATGGACGTCCGCTCGCTGATGCGCCGCTCGGCGCAGTTCCACTCCGAGATCACTGCGGTCATCGACGGCGAGACTCGCCTGAGCTTCGGTCAGGCATGGGAGCGCGGACTGCGAATGGCAAACGCGTTGCTCGAAGCTGGCTTGGAGCCTGGCGACCGAGTCGGCGTGCTCGAAGACAATACGTTCGAGTCGGTCGACTTCTTCTGCGGGACGGCCGCTGCGAACTTGGTGCGGGTGCCGCTGTACCCACGCAACAGTCGCGAGGCGCATCGGCACATGTTGAGCCACACTGGGTGTCGAGCCCTCGTGGTGTCGGCAAGCCATGCCGACGCAGTCGCGGGCATCGACGCCGAGGTGCCGTCGCTCGAACAGATCATCGTCCGGGACGACAGTTACGAATCGTGGCTCGCTGGGTTTTCGGCCGAAGACCCGGACCCGATCGTCAACGAGGACGACTGGTTCATTATTCGCCATACCGGCGGAACGACCGGGCCTTCAAAGGGTGTTGGCTATACCCACAAGACCTGGCTCGACGCTGGCCGTGACTGGTTCTATGCGTTCCCGCCGGTGCAGAAGGGTGACGTGTGCCAACACGTCGGACCGATCTCGCACGGCTCTGGCTACTTGTTCACGCCGATGTGGCTCAGCGGCGGGACCAACCTGCTCGTCGGAGCGTTCGACCCGCCGGCGGTCGTCGAGACGATGGCCAAGGAGCAGGTTGCGTATGGCTTCCTGGTTCCGACCATGCTCAATGCGCTCGCCCGTGAACCCGGTGCACGAGACCATGACTGGTCTGGCCATCTGAAGTGCCTTCAGATCGGCGGTGCGCCGATCGCTGATGACACCGCGCTGCTCGCACGAGAGGTGTTCGGCAATGTGCTCTATCAGGGCTACGGCCAGACCGAAGCGGTTCCGATCACGATGATGGGCCCGGACGAATGGTTCAGCGAGGTCGACGGCTCGAACCCTTTGCGCTCGGCCGGTCGACCGCTCCCCTTCGGTGACCTTGCCATCGTCGATCCCGACACCGGAGACGAGCTAGCGATCGGCGTCGAGGGCGAAATCGCCATTCGGTGCGACGGTCAAATGAGCGGCTTCTGGGACAACCCCGAGGCGACCAGCGAACGCATGCGAGACGGCTGGGTGCTTTCGGGCGACATCGGCGTGCTCGACGCCAACGGCTACCTCTACGTGCTCGATCGTAAGGACGACATGATCATCAGCGGCGGGTTCAACATCTGGCCCGCCGAACTCGAGAACGTGCTGACCGATCACCCCGATGTCATCGAGGCGGCCGTCTTCGGCGTGCCGAGCGAGCGCTGGGGCGAGAGCCCCCACGCGGTGTGCACGGTGACTGCGTCGGCGACCGTGACGGGCGACGAACTGATCGCGCTGTGTGCAGATCGGCTCGGCTCGTACAAGAAACCGGCCACGGTGGAGCTCACGACCGAGCCCTTGCCGAAGTCACCGGTCGGCAAACTCGCCCGCAAGGTCCTACGGGAGCCGCACTGGGCCGGCCACGACCGCCGCGTCGCGGGCAACTGAACCCGGCAACCGGGTCCGGCAACTGGGTCCTGCAACTGGGTTCGGCGCTCAGGCGTGGGTGATGATCTGCGCTGGCGGGCTGCCGAGATCACCCAGGTGGTTCGTGTCGTTAAACGAACGCAAGAACCAGTGGTCTTCAGTCAACACGAGTCGGTGAATCGCACAGTTGTCTGAACCTGCGAACCCACGCATGTGTGACCCGGTCGCATGGGCACAGAGCGCAGACACGACTCCGCCGTGCACGAAGGCAACGACGTGCTCATCGGGATGCGCCTCGTGGATGCGCTTGATCGCGCCGCTCGTGCGCGCCTGCAACTCTTCGTTGGTCTCGGCGCCAGGTACGTGGCCCCACTCATAGGTCTGGCGGAACGCGATCGCACCGGGGTGGGTCATTTCGTGGAGCATCTTGCGAAAGACTCCGCCCTCCCACTCGCCCAAGAAGACTTCGCGGAGGTCGTGTTCTTCGGTCGGTTGCATCCCCGTGCGTTCGACCAGCGGCGCTGCGGTCTGATGGGTTCGGGTCAGCGAGCTCACGTACAGCTGATCGATCGCTTCGGTATGAAGACGATCGCCCACTGCACCCGCCTGCTGATGTCCGAGCTCGGTCAGCAGCGGATCACCGTGGCCGTGCTTGAGTTCGAACATTTCGCCCTCGGGCAGCCCCTGGGTCTGGCCATGGCGCACGAGCGTGAGCCGCGTCGCACCGGGTGGGACCGCGAACGAGGTCTGGGCTTGCGAGGACATAGGTGAGGCTCCGGTTGGTCAGTTGGAACGCTTGAAGACGGGACGCTCGGGAGTCGAGTCAGCCTCGTCGAAGGCGTAGCCCATGCCGGTGAAGCCGGTGATGCCAGCTGCCGACGTGATGCGTTCCTGAATCAGATATTGGCTCATCGCGCCGCGGGCCCGCTTCGCAAAGAAGCTGATGTTCTTATACGGGCCGCCGTCTTTGGAGTCGAGGAAGGCCGGTGCGATGACCTTGGCGTCGAGACGGTTCGTATCGACGGCGTGGAAGTACTCGTTCGACGCCAGGTTCACGAGCAGCTTGGAGCCGGGGCTCGCCGCCATGTCTTCGTTGAGCATGTCGACGACTTCGGTGCGCCAGAACTCGTACAGGTTGGCGCCACGGCGGTTCGAGAGCTTGGTGCCCATCTCGAGGCGATACGGCATCATCAGGTCCAGCGGTCGCAGCACGCCGTACAAACCCGACAGGATCCGGAGCGTCTTCTGCGAGTGGGTGAAGTCGCGCTCGGAGAAGCTCGCGCCCGCATCGAGGCCGGTGTAGACGTCGCCGTTGAACGCGAGCACAGCTGGGCGCGCGTTCTCGGGAGTGAACGGTCGCTGCCAGTCCTGGAAGCGTTCGAAGTTGAGCTCGGCGAGCGCAGGCGAGACCTTCATCAGCATCTGGATCTCGCCGGGCGACTTGGCTGCCATGATCGCAACCAGTTTTTCGGCCGAGTCCAACATGCGCGGTTCGCTTGATTTCTTCGTCGCGAGCGGGGTCTCGTAGTCAAGCGACTTTGCAGGTGACACAACGATCAGCACAGTGCGTAGCTTAGGAGTCATGCAGGACATCGACCCGACCGTATGGGTACACGAATCATCATTTCTTTATGGCCGTATCCAAATTGGGAGAGGAAGCTCGGTCTGGCCGCAGGTCGTGATGCGGGCCGAGAACGCTCGCATCGAAATCGGACGCATGACGAACATCCAGGACTTCACGATGATCCACGTCGGCGCAACCCAGCCGACGATCATCGGTGACTTCTGCTCAATCACACACCACTGCACAATCCATGGCGCCACGATCGGCGACAACTGCCTGATCGGGATCAACGCGACCATCATGGACGGCGCCGAGATCGGTGCCGGTTCGATCGTCGCTGGCGGCGCCTTCGTCAAAGAAGGATCGGTGTTCCCCGAGAACTCGATCATCATGGGCGCTCCGGCCAAGCTGAAGACCGAGCGGGACAACCACAAGGCGAACCGTTTCAATGCGTGGATGTACTACCGCAATGCTGAGTTCTACAAGCAAGGCCGCCACGACGCCTGGAGCTCCGATGACTTCGAGGCGTGGATGACCGCCAAGCAGACCGAGATCGCTACCGATGCCGACCTGGATCTGATCTGATGCCGACCCCGCATATCTCCGCCCCCGATGGCGCATTCGCCCCGTCATTGCTCATGCCTGGTGACCCCAAGCGCGCCGCCCGCATCGCCGAGGTCTTCCTCGACAATGCCGAGCTTGTGACCGATGTCCGCGGCATGACTGGGTTCACCGGCACGTGGAAGGGCACTCCCGTTTCGGTCATGCCGTCGGGCATGGGTGTGCCGTCAGCCGCGATCTACATCACCGAGCTCGCGCGGCACTACGGCGTGCGGCGCATGATCCGTGTCGGCACGGCTGGCGTCTACGCGCCTGATCTTCAACTTCGACAGATCGTGGCCGCAACGTCGGCCGTCACGAATAGTGCGCTCCCCGCCGCGCTCGGAGCGCCCGACGAGCTCACCGTGACCAACTCGCTTCTCGATACCGCGACCGACGTTGCTCAGGCAGCCGACGTTTCCCTGGTCACCGGCACTGTCTTCACGAGCGACATCTTCTATGAGCCAGACGACGACGCGCGCCTCGCCCACACCGCGGCTGGCGTGTTGTGTGTCGAGATGGAGACTGCCGCGCTCTACGCACTCGCTGCGCTCGAGGGATTCGATGCCCTCGCGATGTTCACCATGACCGACCATCTGGTGACGGGCGAACACCTGACATCAGAGGAACGCCAAGAGGGCGTCGACGAAATGCTCGCACTCGCGCTGGACATCGCCATCGCCTAACCCGTCACGCGGCCCTCTGACAAGCAGCGCTTCTAACAAGCAGCGCTTCTGACAAGCAACGCTTTGACAATGCAGGGGCCGATCGCGCCGCGGGCTTGAAGAACAACGCGATCGGCCGTGCATGGTCCGCATCGGGCGGATGCACTCGATACACGCCTGAGCCAGCCCTTATGGTCCCTCGCCGCTCGGATTTTCTTCGGTCAACGAGAACTCGATCCGACACGTCACGTTGGCGATGCCATCACCCGTTGTGTCGCAGGTCGTCTCGACAAGCGGCACACAGGTCTCCAAGGCGCCATCACCGTTGAGATCGACCGCCTGGAAGTCAGGTCGAGCCTGATCTGGCGACGTGCAGCCATAGGTCGTCAACAGCTCACAGAACGCATCAGCACTTCCGTCGCCATCGAGGTCGCACTTGAGTAGGCCCTGTTCAGGCACCGACCCTGGAGCGATGCGTGCGTCGGCAGGACGTCCGAGCCGATTCGGCGTGGACGCTTGCGGTGCGCCTGGCGGCAGCGTGTCGACCACGCCGGGATCCGCGTCGGCCGGTCCGGTCTGTGCCCCATCGTTCGGGGCATCACCGGTCGGAGCCTCGCCGGTCTGGCCGGCATCGGTCTGGCCGCCATCGGTTGGGACGTCGGGATCGACCAACGTCGCAGTCTCTGGCGGCGGCGTCCGGTCAGGATTCTGCGCAGCGCCAACCTCGGGAGTTGCCGTAGGTTCGACGGTCGGCGCAACCGTTGGCACTGGCGTCGGCGCTGCGGTCGGAACGGGCGTCGGTGGCGGGACAGGGGTAGGTGTCGCAGCCACGGTTGGAGCTGAACCCGCGGGGCTCGCGTCTTCTGTGCTGCCCTCGACAGAGACTGGCGCTTCGGACGCCGAACCGGCGGCGTCTTCGTTCGCCTCATCGAGCACGGGGTCGGCTCCGGCAGCATCCGTCGCGGAGTCGATGTCGAGATCCGGAACGGCTTGTGCAGCCCCCGTCTGATCCGTATCCGCGGTCACGAGTGGCGCAGTGGTCGGCTCCGCCACCGCAGCTGTCGGAGCGGGAGCGAGCTCGCTCTCCGAGGCGATGTCGTCGACCTCGATCGTCGTGCCGCCACCTTGGAAGCGGCCGAGGTCAGCGCCAAATGCCACCACGAGTGCGAGCGCACCTGCGACGGCGATGGCGGAGCGCTTGGCCAGCTTGCGACGACGCCCTCGCTTCCAGGCGCCGTGATACGTCGGCGTCGATTCCGACGTTGCCAGCCCGCGCCCAGCGGAGCGAACGGCTTCCTCGAACGGATCAGTCATGCATGTCTCCAAGCTCAGCCCGAAGTCGTTTCAATGCCCTCGCGTAGCGGCTCTGCACCGTCCCTGGTGCGACGCCGAGGGCTTCGGCGGTTTGTTCGATTGACCAGTCTTCGATGAGTCGCAGCACGATGACGGACCGGTGCTCGATCGACAGTGATCGCAGTGCGATCAGGATCCGGTCCTGCAGTTCGATGTCGGGCGACTCGAACGTGCCAGCGACCGGAACATCGTCGGTGATGACTTCGCGCTTGCGTTTACGGAAGCGGCTCGTCGCCCAGTTCATGGCGACCCGGTAACACCAGCCGGCGGGGTTGTCGTAGTGCTCGATCCGGTCCCATCGCTCGCACGCACGGGCCATGGCTTCTTGGGCGGCGTCTTGGGCCAGCTGCGAATCGCCCAGCGAGGCGGTCAGGGTGCGCGACAACGTTTGGATGTTCTGTTGGTAGAACCCGGCGAATGCCGACTCGCGCGAGGTCGACATCGTCACAAATCCTGCGATCGCGATGTCAGACACAATGCTTCCGAACCCAAGCCTCTGAGGGCTTCCATACGCAAGCCTCGTAGGCAATACACGCCCGAGTAGCTGGGTTTGGTCCCACGAATCGCGAATATCTCGCGCATGGGTGAAGTGGCCTTAGCGCTTGGCTTCGGCCGCGATCCGCTTCTTGGTTGCCGCCCAACCACAGATGGGGCAAGCACCCAAGTCATGGTTGCGCGCCGGGCAGTAGTCGCGGCCAAAGAAGATGATCTGAAGGTGCCGGTCGTTCCAGGTCTCTTCGGGGAAGACGGCCTTGAGGTCCTTTTCGGTCTTGGTGACGTTCGAACCGTCACTCAGACCCCAGCGGTCGGCCAGGCGATGGATGTGCGTGTCGACCGGGAAGGCCGGCATGCCAAAAGCTTGAGAGAGCACAACACCGGCGGTCTTGTGACCGACGCCAGCGAGCGATTCCATGAACTCCCAGTCCGGAAGGATCTCACCACCCGCATCGAGGATCTGGTGGGCCATTGTCGAGAGGTTCTTCGCCTTGGTCGGCGCGAGGCCGACCTGGCGGATCAGCTCAAGAATGCGGTCCGGATGGAGCGCCGCCATCTTCTCGGGCGTGCCGCCTTCGGCGAAGAGGGCAGGCGTGATCTCGTTAACCTTCTTGTCGGTCGTTTGGGCCGACAAGGCGACGGCAACGGTCAGCGTGTAGGCGTCGGTGTGGTCGAGTGGCACGGGGATGGTCGGGTAGAGATCGTCGAGGATCTCTCCGATCTTGTTGGCTTTGTCAGCGCGCTTCATGTCAGGCGAAAACCAGAATCAGCACGACGATGACGATGAGAGCCAAGAGCGCTACCGGAATCAGTCGTTTGAAGACGGCACCGCCGGCCACATCGAGCAGGTCAAGCGCATCGTCGTCATCATCCTCAGCAGCCTCGGACCCGACGTCGGCCGCAGATGCAACAGCCGAGGCAGCGGTGGCGGAATCTGCCGCATCGGCGGGCGCCTCGACGACATCAGCATCGGCTTCGGCGCTGGCTGCAGCGATGTCCTCGAGGGCACCGGTGCCTTCGAACTTGGTCTCGAGACAGTCGGCGAACTGGCCAAGAAGTTTCTCGCTGACGTCTTGCATGACGCCGCGACCGAACTGGGCGACCTTGCCGGTGATCTTGAGATCGGTGCTGATGTCGACCCGGGTCTGATCATTGCCCTCGTCGTGCATCTCGGCCGTGATCAGCGCTTGCGCATTTCCAGCCCCACGAGAGTCGCGACCCTTGCCATCGATGACGGCGCGATGGTTCTCGTCGTCTCGCTCGATGAACTCGGCACTGCCTCGGTATTCGGCCGTGACCGGTCCGACCTTGATCTTGACCGAGCCCGAGTAGACACCGTCGCTCTCGTCGGTCAGCTTGGCGCCGGGAAGGCACGGGGCAATCCCCGGGATGTCGGTCAGCATTGTCCACGCTTGCTCCACCGGCGCATCGATGGTGAAGCTGTTCTCGATCTTCATGTGCTCTCTCCCGCCGCTCGGTCGCGGCGGGACCAGTATTGCCGCTCACCGTCGGGCTGAGGTGCCCAAGCAGAACGTGATCAGCGCAGGACGGCGGGCGAGTCGGCAGCAGGCAGGAACAGCTCGGGTTCAGAGCCGGGAGCGATGTCGAGCATCCAGATGTCGAACTGCGGTTGGACGTCGGCGCCGTCATCGCCGTCGGGATGAATCGCGTAGAGAATCGTGTCGTTGTCGAGCCACTCGACTTGGTCGTCGACCGAGCGGGTCTCGCCGAGCGACCACTGCTCCCCCGTCGAGAGATCGACGACGGCAAGCGCGTACTCGCCATCGGCGAGCGTCTCCTTGAACACCAGGTGTTCGCCGTCCGGCGAGACCGAAGGACAGCTGCCGAGATGACCGGTTGGCTCGAGCGTTCGGCGACTGCGACTACCGAAGAGCACTTCGGGCTCGTCGCCGAAGAACCCTGTCACATAGAACTCGTCGTTGTTCACGAAGCTGACGCCCCAGAACTGGCGGTCAGCAGCTGCGTACTTGGAGGCCTCGCCAAGCACTTCGAATTGCACGAGACCGACCAAGCCGACGCGTTGATTGACCTCGTCGATCGTCACGATCGTTTCGGCCTCGCCGCCGATATCGCTATAGCTCGACCCGGACACGAACCCGGTCGTGCTAGCCACCGAACCATCGGGGGTCATCCGGGCACGGCTCGGCAACGGACTTGCATAGCTGCGAACCTCGGGCAGGCCGGCCTGGGTTACATCGAAGAACTCGGTCCGAAAGGCAGGAGCGAAGACGCTCTCGTCTTGGCTGAGGCAGACGCCACGATCGGCAGCGACATGCACCCGCATGCATCGACGCGCGAACAGCTCACGAGAGCCGTCGGGGTTGCGGATCGCGAGACGGCCGTAGTCATCGCCAGGGACTCGATTGATGACCAGCACACTGCCCGGCGCCAGGTCGATCAACTGGGCAGCGGGCTCGGCGGCCTCGATCGGACTCTCAGCTTCCGCTGAGGTCTCGAATGCTTCAATGGCGGCTTGGGCTCGCGCCTCGCGTTCTGCGATGTCCTCGTCGACACGGCCCGATGCCCACATGAGATAGCCAAGTCCGAGCCCGACGAGCAGGACGGCGCCGGCAACGAGGGCCAGGATCTTGCCGCGAGTTACGGAGTTCTCGCCGACGTCGGCGGTCTCAGACGTCTCATGTTCGGTCATGTCGCTACTCGCGTATCGGGGAACAGGCGGATGGCAACGAGTATCGCTGCGACCATCGCGACTACATAGATAGTGAGCGCTTCGCTGCGTCCGAAGCTCTGCCAGAGCAGACCAAAGGCGCCTGCGGAGATCATGCGAGCAACCGCAATCACGACCGTGATGAGCGCAATACCCGAGGCGCGGATGTGGCCGTCGACGAGCCGCGATGCCATCGCCGAGACAACGCCATCGGTTGCTGCGTAGTACGCGCCGAGCAGTCCAAGGCAGGCGATGCTGATCGCGAGGCTCAACTCGCTGAAGCCGAGGAACAGGTAGACGACGATGAGCAGCGCATGCCCGGTGATGAAGACAGGTCGGGTACCGATTCGATCAGCGAGGCGCCCCACGGGAACCGCGAGCGCAAGGTAGACGACTGCGGTACCGACGAACAGCAGCGGGAAGTAGCGAGCACTCAGATCCGTCGTCCGCTGAATGACGAGATACACGAACGCATCGCTCACCGTGAACAGGCTGAGGGCCGCGACCCCGATGGCGAGACGGCGCATGCCCGGTACCGCCAACACATCTCGCCATTGCTCGCGGATGGCAGGACGACGTTTCGTTTTGGGTTCGGCTTGAGGCTTTTCTTGCGCGAAGGTCGCAATGATCGCCACGCCGATGACGGCCGCCACGGCGCTCAGCACGAAGACGGCATCGAACGCGCCGGGCGCTTGTGACAGCACGACGAACGCGACAAGCGGGCCGAGCAATGCGCCGGCGGTGTCCAAGCTGCGGTGGACGCCGAAGGCAGTTGCGAGGCGGCTGGGGTGGGTCGAGAGCGAAATCAGGGCGTCGCGCGGTGCGGTACGTAGGCCTTTGCCGATGCGGTCGGCGAGCAGGAACGGCACGGCCGGGATGGCGGCGACGAGCGCGCTTGCGACGAGGCCGACGCGGGTGGCGGCCGAGATGGCGTAACCCGTTGCCGCCGTTCGCTTGTGGTTCTGGCGATGGTCAGCAACGCTGCCTCCCCAAACCCGGAACACCGCGTTGGTTCCTTGGTAGGCCGCTTCGAACAGGCCGAATCCCAGGATCGAGAAGCCGAGCGACGTTGTGAGGAACAACGGCACGACTGCCAGCACCATCTCGGACGAGATGTCACTAAAGAAGCTGGTCAGTCCAAGCGCAATCAGGTTCTGGGAGAGCACGCGAGACGGCTCGATCCCGGTCGACGTCGCCGTGCGTTCGGGCGCGTTTCGAACCGATGGGTACACCTCTCAAGTATCGGCCGAACGGCCCAGGCTTTGAGGTCAGTGAGGGGAAAACGGCCCGCTTGGGGATGCGCGTGCGCCTCAACCGAGATCGATGGTGGGCGGGGCTGCATTGAGCGCCTCGATCGCGAAACCAGCGGCAGCCTTGTAGTTGGCCATGTAGGCCTCGACCTCGGCTCGGGGAATGACATCGTCGATGTTGTCGAAGATGCCACCGCACCGCTCGTCGACGAGGCCGAGGATGCCGACCGGGCCGTGCCCACGGTTACGCAACACCAGTGCCGACATGTCTTCGAGGAGGTCGCGTTCGAATGCGCTGAGCGCTGCTTCGCAGAGGCCGTGCGACCGAAGCTTGGCACCCATGACGCGGGCGTCGACGATGGCCTGGCTCGCACCATTCGATCCGACGGGATACATCACGTGGGCTGCGTCACCCACGAGGCAGACACGCCCGTCGACCCAGCGATCAACCGGATCCCGGTCGACCATCGGGAACTCCCAGACCGCTGGCGCACCCTCAACCAAGGCGGGGATGTCGAGCCAGTCAAAGTTCCAGTCCGCGAACGCTGGCAAGAACTTGTCGATGTCGACCTGTGCGTTCCAGTCCGACGATGGAGCGCCATCGGCGGTATCGAAGGTCAGCTCGGCGATCCAGTTCTGGAGTTGCAGACCGGTCTGGGGATCGACCGCCGAGATCGGGTAGTGCACGAAACGCTGGTCCATCGAACCGACCAGGGTGAACGAGGCGCCGCTGCGGATTGGGATGCCGGGCGTAGCCCCTCGCCAGAGCACCTGACCGCCCCACTGCGGTGGTGGCTGGTCGGGATGCATCTGTTGTCGCACGGCGGAGTGCAGTCCGTCGGCGGCAATCAATATGTCGCCTTCGACGTCTATATGGGCGCCGTCACGGGTGTCGACGTGGGCGACGACTCGATCATCGAGCGACGTGTACCCGACGACGCGATGGGCGGTGCGCACTGCGTCGGGCCCCATCCGATCGACTACGGCCCGGTACAGCAGCATCTGGAGTTCACCCCGGTGGACCGAGTACTGCGGCCACCGATAGCCGGCCTCGCGGCCTCGGGGTTCTGACCAAACGTCGTTTCCGCTCCGGCCGACAAGCGCCCATTCCCGAGCCTCGATACCGATCGCATCGAGGTCGTCTTCGAACCCCAGGTCGAACAGCTCTCGAATGGCGTTGGGCTGCAGATTGATCCCGACGCCGAGCGGGGCAAGCTCGCGCACCGATTCGAGCACAACAGCCGGAGCCCCGATCTCGTGGCAGGTGAGGGCCATCGTGAGGCCAGCAATTCCGCCACCGGCGATCAGCACCGTCATGTCAACTCCCCTCGCCGCTCCCCTTCTGGTCGGATCGCGGCAGGGGCTGAGATTAGCTGGGACGCCGAGAACAGCTGGAGCCGCTCGTCAGCCGCAGACGTCGGCTCCATCGAGTCGGCATCCGTCGAAGTCGATGAACGGCCGAGGCGGTGCCGGGACTGGGGGTAGCGAAGCAACCGACTCGAACGGCTCGATCGCATCCGAAGTTGCTGCATCGTCCGTGTACGCGGCGAGCACGGCCGGGCAGATGATCGTCCCATCGGGCTGCAACAGGCACTGGATCGGGACAGGGAACGGCTCAGGAAACGGAAGCGGCTCTGGCAATGGCTCCGGGAACGGCTCCGGCAAGGGAATCGGTTCTGGAAGTGGTTCGGGCAGCGGAACGGGCTCTGGTGCTGGACAGAGAATGTCTGCCGCACCCCAACATGGGTTCGGGCAGCCGGCTGGCCAGACATCATGCCCGTCGTTCGCAGCCCGGTCTTCCGGCATGGAGACGGAGATCAGCGGACACGGCGGCGGGCAGTACGGATCCCACAGCTGGCTCGATGCGGCATCGAGTGGCCGTGCCGTATCCAGAATCGTGATCGGGCACGGAAGCGGGCAGTCCGGCAGCTCAGGCGGATGGTCGCCCTCGAAGCCCATCGGATAACCCGGGCAGGGTTCAGGCTCCGGGCACGGTGGCAGGTTCGGTTCGTCGAGCACCCACGCACAGGGTTCGGGACATCCCGGTGGTGGCCACACTGCGGCCATCGCATCGTCCGGTCCATAGGCCGGGCACGGCTCCGGACACCACACATCAATCGCAGGACCACCAAGACACGGCTCGGGACACTCCGGCGGCATCACCTGCAACGGCTCATCACCAGCGAGATACACGGGACACGGCTCCGGACACCACACATCAATCGCAGGACCGCCGAGACACGGCTCGGGGCACTCGGGCGGCAGCGGAGGGGGGACGAAGCCTTGATCGGTGCCATCCAGGATGTTCACCGGGCAGGGCTCCTCTCCAGCAACGTAGACATACGCCTCGAACCCGTTGGCCTCGATGCTCGCCGGTCCCGGCTCAACCCACTTGGGGACGGTTACCTCGATCGAGAAGTCAGGCCCTTTGACGGCGGCGAGTTGTTCGATGCGTTGCCCGATCCAGTTGACGACAACCTCCATCGGGACGATCTCGATACCGGCGCAGGAGTGTTGGGGAATCGGGTTCCCATCGGCGTCGAATTCTTCC
>CALDGN010000023.1 GCA_937942965.1 uncultured Acidimicrobiales bacterium
ACCAGAACCAATTTCGTTGTCGAAGAAGTCGCCGCCGGCGCCACCAAAGAACACATACCCATCACCAGAACCACCTTCGTTGTCGAAGAAGTCGCCGCCGGCGCCACCAAAGAACACATACCCATCTCCAGAACCAAACAAGTTGTCGAAGAAGTCGCCGCCGGCGCCGCCAAAGAACACATGCCCATCACCAGAACCACGGCCGTTGCGGAAGACGTCGTCGCCGGTGCCGCCAAAGAACACATGCCCATCACCAGAACCAACGGCGTTGACGAAGTAGTTGAGGCCGGCGCCGCCGTAGAACACCCACCCCGACGCATCCCCAGGAACGTAAACGGTGTCGCTCTGGGTGGTGCCACAAATCACCCGGGTGACCGCGGGATGCACAGCTGCGGCGGCCACGAGCGTCGCGCTTGAAAGCGTGATCTCGGGCTCATCGTCAGCTTCGCCACCATGAGCAGCCGAGTCGTCCTCGACATCTGCGAGCGATCCCGCATCGTCGACAGGCGCCGCCTCGACCGGTGCGTCGGCGCGGGCATCGACCGCTGGTGCGTCGTCGACTGGCACGACACCGGCGGGAACGTCATCCGCAGGTGAATCGACCGACGGCACATCCGCTGGTGCCTCGGCGCCCGGCACATCATCAGCCGGCACATCGACTGGTGCCTCGGCGGCCAGCACATCATCGGCAGGCACCTCAGCCGGCACATCGCCGGTAGGCGCATCATCGGCAGGCACCTCAGCTGGCACATCAGCTGGCACATCAGCCGGCGGTGCGTCTGCTGGTTGTTCGACCGGAGCCTGGTCCCCGTCGTCTTGGGCTTGGCCGGGCGAAGAGGTGCTCCCCAACGTGACGATCACCGCAAACAGGCTGAGCACCAACACAATCGCCAAGCGGCGCCGCGCTCCAGCCAAACGGTGGACCCCAGTGCTCCGTCCCGAAGCTCGGGACATACCCTCGCGCGCGCGGCTCTTCATCGTCGTCTCCCAATTGACGGCCTCGAGTCGCCGCCCTGTTCCCACTTCGTGTGTCAACACTCTGACAGTCACCGATGAGTAATCGATGAGTGCCTACAAGTCGCTGAAAAATCAACGATCAAGCCACGAACTGCGTCGAATCAGGCACTTCCTGACGGACGACGATGTGTCAGCGTGCGGCCAGGACCTACGTCCGTGGCGATGCGTCGCCGCTGCTCCACCAGCTGAGCAGCTGCGGCGTTGACGTCGCCGTAGCCGCCACGCTCTCTGGCGGCACCACACGGGTCCAGAACTCAATCCCCACTTCGAGCCAGGCCTCGTCGCCGGTCACGCCCCGCGTTTGCATGACATGGCTGATGGCGACCGCAATCAACAAGATGTCACGATTCACCGCCGAGGCGAACAGCTCGGTGGCCAGGTCCGGTTCGCCTCGGGAGTCGGCCAACATCGCGAACGCGGTCTGGATGATCCCCGCACGCCCCCACGCACCAGCTTCGGGCAGTGAGCGCACTGACTCGCTCAGTACCCCGGTCGCTTCCAACGCATCGTTCCGATCGCCAGCGCCGCCTACGACGATGGCGCGCACAACCTCGAGGATGTAGTGCCAATGGTCGGTGTCACTTCGACTCTGCCATCGGCTCGTCGACGTTCGCGCCTCTTCAAGCAGACCCTGCATGTACAACGACAAGCTGATGCCGATTTCGGTGACGAGGAGACCGCGCCCAGGTCTCTGGATCAGGGCTTCAGCGTCGCGGAACAAGCGGAGGGCCTCGTCGTAGTTGCGGCTGACGAACTCGATATGCGCCCGGTACAACGACGCCAGGCCCAGATTGAGCTGTCGAGTCGCCGAATGCTCTGCCGCGTCAAAGGCCATCGCGCTGAGCTCGTCGGTCGTGTGACCCACCGGTGCGACCAGACTCCACACACTGGTGTAGCCAGCCATGACAGGGACCCAGTCGTGCGAGTTGCCGTCGGCCAACTCGATGCAGGTTTGCCCGATCTCGGCTAACACATCGAGGTTACCGACCGCGTGGTGGGCCGCGCCGAGCCCAAACAGGGCCTCGCCCCGAAGCTCAGGGGCGACGGCTTCGTTCGTCACGTGCGGGGCGAGGCGATAGATCAGCGAGGCAGCGAGCCCTCGGTTCACCATCATCCCGCTCGACCCCGACGCAAGCTGCACAAGCTCTTCGATGCGACCGACGGATTCCAGGTGGGTCATCGCCGCAAGCAAATTCGCATGCTCGGGCTCGAGCTCGTCGTTGGGCCCAGAAAACACATGGTGTTCAGGGAAGCTCCACTGCGAGGTGAGTGCAATCGCCCACGCAGCCAGCCGGTCTCGCATGACCACCGTCTCCTGACGGTCATCGAGACGGGCAGCGGCGTAATCCCGGACGGGAACGAGCATCGAATACCGAAGCTCTCGTTCCGATGATCTGAGCTCGGTTGAGGGAGCGCGGACAACCTGGACCAACGAGAGCGACACCAGCCGGTCGAGATCTGCGGGCAATGTCTCGCGGGCAGCTCGCACCGCCTGAGCTGCCGACAGTGTCCACCCACCCGCAAACGTCGACAGTCGGGCGAGCAGCGCCTTTTGGTCGGCGGTCAAGTTTTGCCAGGCCCAGTCGAGCGCATCGTTGACTGCGGTGACCGCTGGCTCAACGAACCGCTGCGCGGCATGGGTCGGCGCGAGCGGCGGAGCGGTCCGGAACGCAAGTTGCTCAAGCGTCATGATCGAGAGCTGCGCGGCGGCGATCTCGATCGCGAGGGGTAGGCCGTTCAGATGGCGACAAATCGCTTCGACGAGGTCGAGTTCTTGCCGCGGCGGCGACGCTCCCAGTCGACCGTTCGTGCGCACGAGGAACAGTTCGGCAGCATCAGATGGCGGGCCCGGGTCCTGGGCCGCACCCGACCGGCCGATGGTGAGAGATGTCGCAGCGGGATCAACGGGATCAGCGGAATCGGCCGCAGAAGTGGGCGCTCCGATCGCGAGCGGCGAAAGAACATAGGTGTGTTCCTCGGGCGCGCCGAGGCTTTGGCGCGACGTCGTGAGCATCCGAACATCCGGGGCGCGCTCCAGCAGCGCGCTGACCAACGCCGCGACAGCATCACGCAGGTGCTCGCAGTTGTCGATCACTAGCGTCAGACGATGCGCCGCGATGCGCTCGGCAAGACCAGACGCATCGAGGCCCGAGGTCGGAGGCATACCGAGTGCAGTCGCGGCGAGCGAAACCACGACCTGCGGGTCTTCGACGGTCCGAAGATCGAGCCGATAGACGGGAGCTGTCGCACTCGATGCCTGACTCACAGCAGATGCAAGTCGGGTCTTTCCCGTGCCGCCGAGACCAACGATCGTCACGAAGCGATGGCGAGCCAAGAGACGCTGGACAGCTCGCACATCGTCAATCCGACCGATGAGTGGTGTGTCGTCGCCGTACCGTTCGTCTGGCCACGGTGCCGTAACTGAGGACGCGAAGGGTTCCGGGCCGGCAGCGTTCGCGCCCAGGTCCGAGCGAAGAACGACGTCGTCGACAATGCCGATTTCCGCGAGTAGCTGGGCCAGGCGTTCTGAGGCGACGGCAGCATCGTGAGGGCGGCCGGCCGCGTTCAGGGTTCGGACGAGCAGGCGCAGGAATTGTTCGTGATAGGGGTAAACGGCGAGGCTACGTTCGAGAAGTGAGATCGCCTGTCGATAGCGGCCCTGTCGGCTGAACGCACGGGCGAGGATCTCGAGGGCGCCCGTTCGAAGCTCTTCGTGACTGCGCAGGATCGCTTCGATCCCGTACAGCCCGTCGAATCGATGATTGGGTCCGACACCAACGTCTTCGACAGTGTCACGTAGCTCATCGGTCTTGCTGTTCTCGCCTGGCTTGCCTTTGCCTGGCTCGATGCCGGCCAGTTCGGCTTCGACCGCACTCAGAGCAGTTTCAAGGATCTCGATATCGAGCTCGCCTGGTTCTACGCGGAGCCGATAGCTGCCCGAGGTCGTGGCGATGCGCTCGCCTGCAGTGCCGAGACTGCGGCGGACGTCGCTCACGAAACGGGCGACCGAGTTGCGGGGCGACTTGGGAAGCTGGTCGTCAACCCACAGCGCGTCGGCGAGCTGATCGGCACTGACCACGGTGTTGGGCTCGAGGAGTAGTCGCAGCAAGACCTGACGAGACCGATTCGCAAGCGCAACCGGCGCGTCGTCGATACGCACCGTTTCTGGGCTCAGTACCGCCCATCGAATCCCGCCCACTGACGAAATGTAATCGATGCGACATAAACACGAGAAACCCTGGACCGGTCGCGCCGGCGTTCTTTGTGCAGTTCACCCGCTCAGAGCGGGCGAAGTGCACATATTTCGCCCGAGGGGCCCTATGCGCTGCCGCCGGTGATTTCGGTGTTGGTTGCCGTCACGTACGACGAGCGCGGCGACAACAAGAAGGCGATGACCTCGGCGACCTCTTCGAGTGACCCGTAGCGACGCAGCGGCACCGAGCCAATCATCTGCTCGGCGACTTCAGTCGGATCGTCGGAGAAGTAGATGCTCGGCGTGTCCGCCTGGAGCTGCACCTGGCGATCCCACATTGCGCCTGGGCCAATAAACGCCGGACTCACCGCATTGACGCGAATGTTGTGCTCGGCGAGGTCGCGAGCCGCCGACTTTGTGAGCCCAATGACTGCTGCCTTGGCAGCGCTGTACGCAGCCATGTTCGGCGCGCCGGTCACGCCCGCCATCGAGGCCAGGTTCACGATCGAACCGCCCCGGTCTCCATCGGCCATCACTCGAGCACACGCCTGGAGCACGTTGAACACGCCGCCGACGTTGATCGCCTGCACCCGATCGAAGTCATCGCCGGGATAGTCGAGCAGATTCGAAAAGGCACCTTGATAGCCAGCGTTGTTCACCAAACCGTCGAGTCCACCGACTCGCTCC
>CALDGN010000024.1 GCA_937942965.1 uncultured Acidimicrobiales bacterium
CGAGCGCGTAGTCGCCGCGTTGGGCGTAGTAGTCGCTGTCGCCATGTGGGCACACGATGTTGAGCCCGTCGGCGGCGCCGCGCAAGAAGATGCTCACGAGAACGGTGTCGTCGCCCGCGCCGGGAAGCGCCCACGCGGTGAGCGGGTTGCGTCCGGGTACGGCAATGCCGGTGCCCACGAAGGTGACGACCCCAGCAGAGGTCAAGCCCTTGAGGAAGCGACGTCGGGTCGAGGAGCGAGGCGTATTCGAGAACGTCATGTCAGTACCTCACGAACTCGGGTGAGCACATGATCAGGTGGGCGGCGGCGCTGACACGGCCGTCGCTGTTGGCCGCATTTGCAGCGACGTGGTCGAGCACAGCGACTCGTGAGTCGTTCGACAGTCCGCCCGGGACCATCTCGGCGGCGACGGCGTCGACCGTGTCGATGGTGTCGTCGCCGAGCGTCGAGGAGCGGGCCCGCAGTTTCGCGATGAGCGGCGGGTGATAGGCGATGCGTTCGGCGATCGTGAACCGACTGAGCATCGAGGCACCGGAAACCCAAAAGTCGGATTGTTCCGGATAGCCGGTCGGCGGCCCGACGACGTAGGGGGTTTCGCCTGCGTCGACGATCCCGTCAACCAAGTCGGCTTCGATGGCCGACCAGTCGGCGAAGTCCTCGGCTCCCATGGCGAGCAGTCCGCTGCTCACAAAGCGTGACGGTGGTTTGACCTTGGCGCGGAAGTTCGCTTCGGCCAAGAAGTCGGGATGGTTCAACATGGACGTCGTCATCGCGCCGAGATCACGACTGGGGCCGTAGGCCGCTTGGGCGGCAGCTTTCACACCTGCTGGAGGGATCTCGTTGATAAATCGAGCGACGAGCTTGCCGCCCAAGAAATCGGGCGCCGACGGATGGTTGGCCAAGAAGCTGAGGAAGGCAACACCTTCTTCTTCGCCGCCGCCGGCGGGGTACGGGACACCCATGACCGTTTGGCGTTGAAGTCGTGGCGGGCCTGCTTGAAGAAGTAGGCGTCGTTCGTCACCGACCAGCCGGTGAGAATGCGAGCGGCCTCGGTGATGTCGAACTCGTTGTAGCCACCGTTCACGCCGATGGTGTGAAGCTCCATGACCTCGCGGGCGTAGTTGTCGTTACCGCCATAGGTCTTGCCGTTGACGACCTCGTCCTCGAAGTTGATGCGATTATCGAGGTAATCGAGCATCGATGGTGACTTGGCCGTCTCGAGCAGCATCGTGCCGAAGTCGCCCAGGAGGTAGGGCAAGATCGCGACGTTTTGGTGGTGGCCGACCATGCGACCGCGGATCGTTTTGACGACCTGGTTCTGATTCAGTGATTCGGTCGAGATGTTGAAGTGGTTGAACCAGAACTCGAGCAATGCGGCTTCGAGCTGGCGGCGCGAGGTGACATCGCGCAGCATCTTGTTGCCGATAGTGGTGCCGGTCGCGGAGATCGCCGCGAGCGAGCCATCGAGCTGCTCAGTCACATAGGCAGCGCGTCCAATGGCGTCGTAACGGTTGCTGTGCCACACGCTCTGGCCATGGCCGAGGCGATTGAGCACGTGCTCTTTCTGTTGGCTGGCACTCAGCATGGATCCCCACCACGGGCGTTTGCACGTCTGTTTCTCAGCCCTGGATCGGCCGCGGCCAATCGAGGGTTAAGTGTAGATCATCGATCTTGACGTGTCCGTGGGCCAAGGGGCTCAGGTGCGTGGACCGGATCAGTCGGGTGGGCACCAGCCGTTGTCGATACCGACGTCGCATTGCGAGATCAGGAGACCGTCGATGACGTTGGTTGCGCCGTCGCCGTTGAAGTCGCCTGCGGCCGCGTTGAGTTGCGTTGCGGGATCCGCAAGCGGGCAGCCGGCGTAGTCGGTGCGGTTGCCAGCGCCGTATTGGGCGATCAACAACGCGTCGACGATGTCGTAGCTCACGCTGCAGTTCACGTCGCCGGGTGGCCCGACGTCGGGCCGGATGGCATCGAGATCTTGGGCACGGTCGGCGAAGTTGTTCGGCAGGCCGAATGTCGATTCGTCACCATCGCCGTAGTTCGAGCTTGCGGTGATCGTTTCGTCAGGGTCTTGTTCGAGCTCGCCGACCTGGGTGTTCGAGATGCCGCCGTCCGCCAACGCACCGATGCCTTCGCCTGCCGGGCCGAAGCGTCGGGTGTCGGCGGTGTCGTAGATCGAGAGCTGCCAGTTGTCGTTCGACACGCGGAAGTCAGTGGCGGTGATGTAGGTGCCGGAGCCGGTGGCGCCGGCGACGACGTGGATCCACCAATCGCTGCCCTCGGGCGCATAGCTGACGTCTTCGGCATAGACGTCGCCGCCGGGCACGATGATCGTGTTTTCGGCGACGGTGATGATCGTGCCGGAGCGGAGCTCGGCCCAGACACTGTCTTGGCTGAACGTCAGGCTCTGGTTGAACTCGCCGTTGTCGTTGATGTCCATACGCCAGCCTCGAATGTCGAGGTTGTCCTCGACGACGATGAGCTCGAACCAGTCGCCGCCGTTGCCTTGCAGGGAACCGAGTCGGGTGTCGCCGTTGAGCAGGAAGTTGCTCGACGACACTGAGTTCCACTCGTTCAGGATCAGGCCCGGAGGTGCGGCGCCGTCGCCCCATTGGGTCGTGGCTTGCGCTTGGCCGTTGAGGTCGGTCAGCTCGATCGAGCCGCCGTTGTCGTTGAGTGGAGCGTCGTATTCGCCGAGGACGTAGTGGTTGGTGGTGACGGCTCGGTAGCCGCCGATGGTGTCGTCGGCGACGAGGTAGGCGGAACCGTTGCTTGGAAGCACGGCGCCTGGCAGGAGCGTGGCGGTCGCGGAGCCGCCGATCTGCCAACCGGAGATATCGATCGCGGTGTTTTCGTTGTTGCGGATCTCGATGCGTTCGGCACGGGGGTCGCCCGGTGCGGCGTCGACGATCAGTTCGAGGTTGGGGTTCGCGGGCTGGGGGCCGGGGATGTCTCCGTTCGGTCCGCCGCCGATGATGTGGGCGTAGTACTGGTCGATCCAGGTGTCGGAGTGGCGGTCGATCGCGGCCTGTTGGCCGTAGTTCTGGCCGCCCCAGAAGCCCCACTTGGCGGTGTCAAGGGCCCATTCGTTGACGCCACCGTTTGCGCCGGTGATGTCAGCGAAGATGTCACGCGAGACCTGTTCGTAGCGGCCGGCGCCGAACCATTCATCGGCCAGTGTGCGCAGACGGCGCAGGTACAGCTCGCGGTACGGAGCGCTGAGTCCTTGGTTGAAGACGGCGGCTTGGTTCTTCCAGCGATGCCAGACATAGCTCCAGGTGCTGCCGTTTTCGAGAGCGACGGTCAATCCCTGGTCGGGCGCGTAGCGGATGCCTTGAGAGAGGTCGAGATCCCAGACCATGCCTTCCATGCGCTGATGCTCGTCGGCGTCGTACCACGAGTAGAAGTTGCCGTGGGCGAAGTCGTTGTTCTGGATGACCGATGCGGCGGCGAGCAGGTTGATGTACTCGGGGATGTCCCAGGTCTCGAACCCGACGCTGCTCGCGGCATCGACGTTGGGGCCGCCCTCGTAGCTGAAGTTGACACTCTTGTAGAGCGTGGCGTTGTCGAGCCCGTTGTCCTTGAGGAAGCCGCCTTCGGGGTGTTCCTGCAGGGTGTGCAGGCCGAAGAACTCACCGTTGAGGCGCAGTTGCACGTGCTGCACCTGGCTGGCGACGAGGCCCATCTGGTCAGCGACGGTGTGGCCGACGACTTCGCGGATGCGGGCCTCATCGGCGAAGCCGCCCTGGAGGTCGATCGAGTCGACGCCGTAGTCGATGCCGTCGATGAAGAAGTCGTGGTGGTCGGGGAACTTGAACTTCCAGTTGCGCTTGGTCCAGGCACTAGACCGTGCGATTGCGCCGCGGATGCGGAAGCCGACGTTGTCCCAGACTTGGCCGTTGTAGGCGAGCACGCCGTCGTGGAGGTTGCTGCCGCTTTCGTTGTAGCCAGCGTTGTAGTTCGAGGTGCTGGTGAACCACTCCATGACCGGCAGGTTCGAATCGATGTCGGGGTCCGAGACGGTGGTGCCGACCCAGTTGATCGAGTCCGCGGTTTGGGGGGCGATGCGTCCGCCGTTGTTGGTGATGCGGAAGCGCACCAGGTCGCCGGCGTCGTACGCGCTGGCTGGGATCGTCGCGACCCAGGTGTCGCCTTGGTCGAGGTTCATCGGCACGGTTTGGGTCGAGCCGGGGTAGTTGATGCGGTATTCGAGGGCGACGGTTTGGCCGCCGTAGATGTCGGCTTGGATCTCGATTGGTTCGTCGGCGGCGGGAAGCACCGTCCACGCGAAGTTCTCAACGACGCTCGTTGGCGCTTGGCCGACGTTCGCGTTGACTCCACCTGGCGTCGGGGTTGCGCCGCTCCACCAGAACGAGCTGCCGTCGGCATCTTCGGCGGACAGCAGCGAAAGGGAATCGCCGTTGCCGTCTGCCTCGACCGACCAAGCTCCCGGGGTGTCGGAGCCGTCGCTATAGGTGATCTCGTCGACGATGGTGCCTTGGGCATCGACGAGCGCGATGCGTTCGCCACCGTTCGAGAGTTCGCCCGCCCACTGGCCGTTGGCGGTCTCATTGAAGAAGTCGTCGTAGCCGACGAGGTCATCGGCGATCACCAGGTAACCGACGGCGGGCAGGATCGTGCCGGGCGGGAACGTGTAGTCGACGCCGTCGGTGAAGCGCCATCCACCAACTTCGATGAAGGAGTCACCTGCGTTGTAGATCTCGATGAACTCGGCGGGTGCGTCGGGGCAGGGCGAGAAGTTCTCTTGGCACGGCGGGTGGTAGAAGATCTCGTTGATCACCACTTGGTCGGGGTCTTGCGCTGCGGCATCGGTCGTCGGCAACAAGACAGCGAGCATGGACGCGACGAGCAGAAGCGCCCAGCATGGCGTAGTGATGCGACGCATCATCGAGGTGGTCTCCCGGCTCATCTCGCTACCTATCGGCCCGCGGAGCTTAGCGATGAGTTCTCAGTGTTCTCACAGCCAACGGGCTAGGCAATCGTCCTAGGGCGTGTGACCGCAGTTCGCCCGCTGCGGCGGCGGGAACGAGCATGGCCCGATCTCGCACAGATGGGGCCGGTGGCCTAGCGTGGCAGCAATGGACCTCGCAGAGAATCTCGGGCAACTCAAGGCATCTGGCTGGACCTCGGTCCCAGTCAAAGAAGAGATGCGCAGGAATGCGATCGCGAAGATCCAGTCCGGCGAACCGCTCTTCGATGGGGTGATGGGCTACGAGAACACGGTTGCTCCCCAGCTCGAGAATGCGCTGCTCGCCGGCCACGACGTCGTGTTTCTCGGTGAGCGTGGCCAGGCGAAGACGCGCATGATCCGTTCGTGCATCAACCTGCTCGACGAGTACATGCCGATCGTCGCGGGCTCTGAAATCAACGATGATCCGTTGAACCCCGTCTCGAAGTACGCCAAGGACCTGGTCGCCGAGCATGGCGACGACACCAAGATCGCGTGGGTGCATCGCAGCGCGCGCTTTGCCGAGAAGCTGGCGACGCCTGACACCTCGATCGCTGACCTCATTGGCGAAGTCGACCCGATCAAGGTCGCCGAAGGTCGCTACCTGTCCGACGAGTTGACGCTCCACTACGGCTTGGTGCCGCGCACCAACCGCGGCATCTTCGCCATGAACGAACTGCCCGACCTCGCCGAGCGAATTCAGGTCGGCCTGCTCAACGTGCTCGAAGAGCGCGATGTGCAGATTCGTGGCTACAAGATCCGCCTTCCGCTCGATGTGGTGCTGATGGCCTCGGCCAACCCCGAGGACTACACGAACCGCGGGCGCATGATCACCCCGCTGAAGGATCGCTTCGGCTCTCAGATCCGAACGCACTACCCGCTCGACGTCGACACCGAAGTTGCGATCATGAAGCAGGAGGCAACGCCGCTCGATGTCGAAACGCCTGATGGTCCGATCACGGTTGCTGTGCCCGACTACCTGACCGACACCATCGCCACGTTCAGTCACCTCGCCCGTGCGAGCAACCAGGTCAACCAGCGAAGCGGCGTGAGTGTGCGCCTCAGCGTGAGCAACTACGAATCGGTTGCGGCCAGCGCGCTGCGCCGCGGGCTCAAGGCGGGGGAGCGCAACGTGGTTGCACGGGTCGATGACCTCGACGCACTGCCCGCGAGTTCGCAGGGCAAGATCGAAATCGAGTCCCTCGAGGAAGGCCGAGAAGGCATGATCCTCGACACGCTGATCAAGGGCGCCGTGCTCACGGTGTTCAAAGACACGGTCGACCCCGGCCAGACCCGAGCGGTGGTCGATGCGTTCGAGGAGGGGGCGGTCGTGCACACCGGCGAAGACATCTCGAGTGGAGACCTTGCCAAAATGGTCGCCGACGTCGAGGCGTTGCGCGAACCAGTGCTGGCCCTCACTGGTGGCGACGAGTCACCCGCAGCGGTGGCGTCGGCGGTCGAGTTCGTGCTCGAAGGGCTGCACCTCAGCAAACGACTCAACAAGGACTCATCGGGTCCGTCGGCCACCTACCGCGGGCGCGTCTGATGCTCCTCGAATCGCTCGACATCGACGCCGCGACGTTCTCTGCGCACACCGGTTGGACCATCAAGCCCGAAGGCGCATGCCGCGGCGACGTGTGCGTGCCACTCGGCAACGGAGACTTCGACGCCCGCACCGCAGCGCAGCGTTTGGGCATGGCGATCGTGGAACACGACGGGGCGATCGCCGTTGGTCCCGATTCCGTCAGTGGCCGGGCGCTCGCCTCGGCTCAGGCCCCCGAACTGGTGCTCGACGACATCGACGGGAACGAGTTCCGGCTGTCATCGCTGCGCGGCCAGAAGGTCGTGATCGTCGCATGGGCGCCCTATTGAGGGTGCTCGTTTGATCTGCCCGTGTGGCAGACACTGCGTCATGAACTGCATCCCCTCGGCGTTGAAATCGTCACGGTGTCGCTCGAGTCGACCGGTGCTGATGCGTCCCGCGACCTGATCGACGCGGCGCACGCCGAACATCCGTCGCTGCTCGACCCGACGCATCAACTCGATGCACTGTTCGGCGTGGTGAACATCCCGAACGTCATCTGGATCGACGAGTCGGGCACGATCGTCCGGCCGCCCGAGCCCGGTTGGCCGTCGGGTGAGTTGTCGATGCCGCCCGAGTTGTTCACCGCTCTGCCCGAACTGGGGTCGGCGCCCGCTGCGCCGCAGCCGCCCGATAACGGGCCTGGCCAATGGGACGTGCTCGGCTCGGGTCAGGACAGAGGCGCATATGTCGAGGCCCTTCGCGACTGGGCCGCCCGCGGCGCCGACAGTCGTTTCGTCATGTCGCCGGCCGATGTGGTGGCCGCTTCGCAGCCGCGTTCGGACGATTCATCGACCGCTGCAGCACACTTCGAGATGGCCAACCACCTCTGGTCGACAGCAAATCGCGAGGCGGCGATCGAACACTTCAACGAGTGCCATCGGCTCGATCCCGACAACTGGACCTACAAGCGCCAGGCGTGGTCGCTCGTTGGGCGCGAACAAGTCGACGGTCGATTCGGCCCGTTCGTGCAGGCCCCGCTCGCCGGCGAAGAGTCGAAATGGCCCTTTGCGTCCGACTTCACATCCGACGTGCTCGCAACCGAGGTGGGCGCGTACTACCCGGCAACGCTGTAAGTCGTCAGCGTTCTTGACGATTTCTTTCCGGTTCAGCCAGACTGCCCCCATGGTGATCGCACGTCGGACTCAAGCAGAGCGCAGTGATGCGACGGTGACGCGTCTTCTCGAGGCCACGGTTGCCTCCTTGGTGGACGTGGGGTACCGCGGTGCCACCACCACAGAGATCACCAAGCGCGCCGGCGTCTCGCGGGGAGCGATGCTGCACCACTTCCCGAACCGTGCCGCGTTGTTCGCAGCGGCCGCCGACTGGATCGGCGATGGCCATATCGAGCGATTCGAGGCAGGCATCCGCGAGGTGTCCAACGACGGCAATGGCAGGCTCAGCGCCAGCATCGACCTGCTCTGGCAGATCTGCTCGTCACCCGAGCACGTTGCCTGGATGGAGTTCGCCGCCGCCGCACACCACGAGCCGGAGATCGCAGCGACCGTCACGTTGGCGGTGAGTCGAATGCGCGATCGGACTCGCGAGACCTGGATCGAGACCTTCCCCGAAATCGCGAGCGATCCGATCGCGGCGACTGCTCCCGAGTTCACGATCTCGCTGCTCGAGGGCCTCGCCCTGTCGCAGCGTGCAGCCCCGGCCCCGCAGGTCGTCGAACAAGTGCTCGGCTCGTTAAAGCAGATCGCCGTGCTGATCCTGCTCCCCGCCGCCAGCCGGGCCGTCATCGGCCAACTCATGACCGACGCGAGAGAATCGCTCTAGCTCGAACCCCAACCTGGTCCCCTCCGTCCCGGCACCAGCGCTACCAACTTCGTAGCCGCTGTCCGAGAGCCGGAAACGGGGTTTCAGTTTCGGGTCAGGTTGCGTGCGTATGGTGCCGAACATGACCAATGTGATCGGCGATGCAGCTCTCAGCAGCGCACCTGAGCAGCCACAGCCTCAGCGCCCGTGGTCTCGTCGGGCCGCGCTGGCCGGTGTCGCGAGCGCGGTGCTGGTGGGGTGCACCTCGGGTGTTGGCGCACCGGATGCGGTCGACGGCAGCGACGACGGCGCCGACGGCCCCGGATCTGGGCGGTCTGAGTCGTCAACACCGGGCACCACGGTTGCGTCGTCGGCCCCGTCGGGACAAACCGTTGAATCCGAGCCTCCGATTGACGTCTCCACCCGCAGCAGCGACGTGCACCTCCTTCGCCGGATGACCTTCGGGCCCACCACTGCCGGAATTGCCGAACTCGCCGACATCGGCCACGACGCCTGGCTGAGCCAGCAGCTGGGGGCAGGAGCCGAACTCACCGACGTCGACCAGGTCATTGCTGATGCGTATCCCCAGCTCGAGTGGTCCGCTTCGGAACTGATCGACGACTTCTCCGGCGATGGCAACGCGGCCAGAGTCGCCGGTGCGTTCTCGGCGGCGACGTTCATCCGCCACAGCGAGAGCCCCGCCCAGCTCTTCGAGCGGATGGTCGAATTCTGGGGCGATCACTTCAACGTGCCGATGGCCGCACCACAGTCGATTGCCCTGCGTATCGAGATGGATCGCACCGTCATCCGCCCGCACGCCGTGGTCAGCTTCTCCGACCTGCTCGTGGCAACGGCCCAGAGCCCGGCGATGCTCGCGTACCTCGACAACTTCCGCTCGACCGCCGGGGCCATCAACGAGAACTACGCACGCGAGCTCCTCGAACTGCACACCGTCGGTGTGGGAGGTGGATACGACGAGGACGACATCGTCAGCGTCGCTCGGCTCCTCACCGGGTGGGGGATCAACCGGCGAGAGCGGACATTCCGATTCTCGCCGTCGGAGCACGACGACGGACCGCTGTCGATGCTCGGTTGGGATCGGCCGAACACGGGTGACCCGTTCGAGCACGGCGTTGAGTTCCTGCAGCATCTGGCACGCTTGCCTGCGACTGCGCGCTACGTGTCGCGCAAGATGGCCGTTCGCTTTGTGGCCGACGAGCCCGACCCCGACCTCGTCGACGCCATGGCGGCTGCATGGCTCGCCAACGATTCCGCCATCGAGCCGGTCCTGCGCGCGATGGTCGATCACGCAGCGTTCGATGCGGCACCGCCCAAGTTCAATCGGCCCTGGGACTATCTCACCCAGACCGTTCGGGCGATCGACGGACGCCTGGACCCGGGTACCGAGACCAACGTTCGCGATGTGATCGGCGCAATCCGCGACCTCGGTCAGATGCCGTTCCGGTGGGCCAGCCCCGACGGTTACCCCGACACCGAGGCGGCATGGCTCAATGGAGGCGGCCTCCTCACGCGATGGAACCTCGCGGTGCAGATCAGCGGACCCGACAACGACATCATCACGAACAAGCTGAGCGAACTCGCAGCGAGCCTCGACGGACTCAGCGCCGCCGAGATCGTCGACACCGTGGTGCAGGCACTTCGACACGCGGCACCCACCGAGTTGGAGCGAGAGGTTCTCGAAACGCTCACCGGCTGGTCGCCCGACCACACCCCCTCGCACGACGAGATCGAGCTCATGGCGCCGGCCATGGCAGCTGTCGTGTTGGCCACCCCCGCTGCGAACTACCGATGACGAGGAGTCACACCATGGATTCGAACACGTTCACGAGTGACCTGGCGATGTCGCGACGCCACATGATCGGGGCGTCGGCAGCGCTTGGAGCCGCAGGCCTACTGGTTCCGGGGGCGCTTGCAGGCGGGCGAGCACACGCAGCTGTTCCGGCTGCTTCGCCGTCGGGACGCCTCGTGGTGGTCTTCCTGCGTGGCGCAGCCGACCACCTGTCGATGACCGTGCCGCTCGATGATGCCCACTATCACGACGCCCGCCCGACGGTTGCGATCGAGGCGAGCGATGCGCTCGCACTCGATGATCGCTTTGGGTTCCACCCCGCGATGGTCCGGCTGCACGAACGCTTTCGAGCCGGCCAGCTCGCGCCGGTGGTGGCCGTTGGGAACCCGGCGGGAGACCGCAGCCACTTCGTGTCGCAGGACCTACTCGAGCGCGGCGCCGACAGCACCACCGAAGGACTCGGCAACGGGTGGATCGCTCGGCACCTGGTTGCAACCACCAGTGAAGCCGACAGCCCCTTGCGGGCGGTCACCGTTGGCGGCAACGTCGACCAGAGCTTGGTGGGATACACAGCGCTGGGCATGTTGTCGCTCGACACGTTCGGAGTTGCTGCGGCGAAGGATCAGGCCGATGAGCTCGTGGCGGCGATGCGTCACGCGCACAGTGGCAATTCTCAACTCGATGTGTACGCGCACCAGGCAATCGATGCGCTCGACTCGGTGGCGGCGCTGCCAGCTTCGCAAGAGCGCGACCCCACTACCGCAGCCTTCGAAGACGTGGTGACCCTCCTCGATGCCGATCTCGGCACGGAGATCATCACCACGAACATCGACGGATGGGATACGCACGACAACATGGGCAACGTCGACGGCGGCCTCATGCGAACGCAGCTGGAGACCCTTGACGACAGGCTCGCCACGATGTTCGACCGCATGGACTCGCGCGGCATCGATGACGTGACCACGGTGGTGGTGACCGAGTTCGGTCGTCGTGTTGCCGAGAACGGATCGGGAGGAACCGACCATGGCTGGGCGTCGGCCGCACTGGTTGCCGGCCCCGACGTCGCCGGCGGGCAGGTGTATGGCGACTGGCCAGGGCTCGCTCCCGACGTGGTGGGCGACGCTCGTGGCGACGTGCCGATTACCACCGACTATCGCGATGT
>CALDGN010000025.1 GCA_937942965.1 uncultured Acidimicrobiales bacterium
GCTTACAAAGTACGAGCGTGCGATTCACCCGGCGGAGTCTACGAAGCCGGGTCGCCGGTCACTCCTCGATGAGGACTCGATTTCGTACGCCGCCAGCGACGTAGAGCGATCCGGCTGCCAGGATCGCATCGCCCTCGGTCGACAGTGAGAGCGCGAGCTCGATCGCTTCGGCGGGCGAGCCGGCAACCTCGGGCTCGAGGCCCATCGAACGAGCGGCCTCAGCGAGCTCCGACGCGGACATGGCCCGCGGCCAGTCCACTGCGCACACGATGACGATCTCTGCGGACCGGGCATCGAGCGCCTCGAGCATCTCGACCGGGTCCTTCTCCCCCATCATGCCGACAATCAACAGATGGCGTCCGTAGACGTGGAACGCCTCGCTGAACGTACGGGCGGCGGTCCGAGCGCCTTCGACGTTGTGTCCACCATCGATGACGATGAGCGGATCGGCCGACAACACCTCGAGCCGGCCACGCATGAGCGCCTGACCAAAGGCACTGTCGAGATGGTCTCGATCGAGTTCTCCTTCGAGGAATGCCTCGGCCGTGGCGATCGCGACCGCTGCGTTGACACCCTGATGTTCACCGTGGAGCGACACGAGCACGGCTTCGTAGCGGGCCCGTGGGGTCTGGACGTCGATGATTCGGCCGCCGACGCCAAGGGCGTTGCTGAGAAGCTCAAACTGAGCGCCAAAGCGCAGAACGCTGCCCGGCCCTTCGTCGAGGAAGAAGCGATGCAGGTCGTCGTCGAGATCGCCGATGACCAACGTGCTTCCGGGCGTGACGACGCCAGCCTTTTCGGCCGCGATCGTTTCCCGCCAGTCCGGTCCGCCGTCGGTGTGGTCGTAGCCGACGTTGGTGACAACCGACACCGTCGAGTCGATCACGTTCGTAGCGTCGTAGCGGCCGAGCATGCCGACCTCGATCACCATGACATCGACCGCGGCGTCACTAAACGCTCGGAAGGCCGCGGCCGTGATCAGCTCGAACCACGTCGGCGGCTGTTCCATCTGCTCGGCGGCAAGGCGCACGACCTCGATCGCATCGGCGAACTCGTCGTCTCCGATCGGCTCGGCATCGATCTGCACCCGCTCATTGATCGAGCTCACGTGCGGGCTCCCATAGGTGCCGACCCGCAAGCCGTGCTCGCGAAGCACGAGGCTCACGAGATGTGCGGTCGAGCCTTTGCCGTTCGTGCCGGTGAGATGGATCGAAGGCGCATCGTTTTGAGGATCGCCAAGCAGCGCCAACAGGTCGCGCATCGGCTGGACGCTTAAACCGTCGGTCTTCCCGGCGGTCGGAAGCCCACTCTTTTCAAGGCTGATCTGGCTGTCTAACCAACGCAGCTGACGTTCGAGACTCACGGGACGCAATGTATGCCTCGCACATGGGTTTGGCGCCGAGTTTGACCGCAGGTTCGACCACACCTCCCATGTCCTTGCGACATCTGCCAGAGTTGACTGGAACTATCCCCGAACTCAGCCAGGACGTCATGGACGACTTCGAACGCATCGCCCAACACCGCCATCGGATCGCCGACATCCTCGACACGCTCGATGCCGAGCAGCTCGCCACCCCGAGCCTGTGTCAGGGCTGGACCGTGCAACAGGTCGCCGGCCACCTCACCTCGGGGTGGAACATCGGGCTCGCGAAGTTCGGCCTCGGGGTGCTCAAGAAGCGGGGCAACTTCCACGCGGCGAACATCGAGTTCGGACGCGAACTGGGCGCCCGGCCAGCTCGCGAGATCGCCGCCGATCTTCGGGCCAATGCGGCCGACCGGTTCACGCCACCCGGCTCTGGTCCCGAAGCCCCGCTCAGCGACGCGTGGATCCATGCGCTCGACATGTGTGTGCCGCTCGGGATCACCTACGACGTCGAGATCGACGACGTCATGCCGATCGCGGACCTGATGGTGCAGAAGAAGTCACGACGCGTGCGCCTGAACGACTTCGAAGAGCGCTTCTCGTGGCGGGCGACCGACGCCGACTGGGCCCACACGACCCCAGGCACGCCCGAATTCTCGGGCCCCGTGGCGGCGTTGATCTTGGCGCTCTATGGCCGCGGCGACGCGCTCGGTCAGCTCGAAGGCCCCGTCGACCAGCTGTAACTCACCGTGCCTCGGGCCGCGAGTTGTGAGCGCCAGCGAGCAACTCGGCTAGCGAGCGAAGCGAGCGGCGCTTAGCTTGCGGCGCGTTCTGCTCAGCTCGCGGCGCGTTTTGCGAGCTGCTTGGCGCTCAACAGGTGCGGTGGGTGCTCACCCAGCACAGCTCCAGCGTCGACTTCGACGCGGGCGATGTCGTCGGCGCTTGGCAGCTCGTACATGACATCGAGCAACGTCTCTTCGAGAATCGAACGAAGGCCACGTGCGCCTGTGACACGGTTCAGTGCCGCATCGGCAATGGCCGCCAGCGCATCGTCGGTGAACACGAGCTCGCAGTTCTCGAACGAGAAGTAGCGCTGGTACTGCTTGACCAGAGCGTTCTTGGGCTCGGTCAGGATCTTGATGAGGGCCTCTTGGTCGAGGTTCGCAACCGAACCAATGACCGGCAGGCGGCCGATGAACTCGGGGATCAGACCGAACTTCATCAAGTCCTCGGGCTGGACCTGTTCAAAGATCTCGCCGAGGTTCTTCTCGGTTGGCTGACGGATAT
>CALDGN010000026.1 GCA_937942965.1 uncultured Acidimicrobiales bacterium
GTTCACGACGTGCGAGAACGGCATCGTCGTGTTCGCCGAAGGCGACTGTGCTGTCGTCGCGGTCGACGAAGCCAACCTCGACGCCGCTGTGCAAACCCAAGTCGACGAGCTCCGTGCCGAGGCCGAAGCTGACCCGTCCAAGGCGCTTGGCAACGGCCAGACGATCATGCGATTGATGGCGACCGCACCGTTCTCGGTCTGCCAGGCGCTGCAAGCCGAGCCCGGCGGCGAGTTCCTCGCAACCGAGACGATCGCTCCGATCGCGGCCGAGCTGGCGGAAACAACGTGCCCGCCTGCAGACCAGCTGCGGTGATGCGATCCAGAGCCCGCTAGGCGTCCGCCGCGCCGTCTACGACGGCCACCGTCGGGCACGCGGCCGCCTTCGAGCACCAGGCAGTCGGTCTAGGCAAGCACGGCCCGTTCTATCGGCGAGTAGCAGTCGCCGACGCTCCGGTGCGGGGCACGACCTATTCGACCGCAGCTGCGACGCGTTCGAGCGTGGTCGCCATCGACTGGCGGTTGTAGTCAGCGCGATTTTCGACACCGGAGATCGACGGCTTCGTGATCGCTTCATCGGGGCGCAGGTCGTCCCAGGTCTCGGTCACCGTGCAGCCATTTTCGGTCGCTTCGAACCTGTAGCCCCAGGTCGCAAAGTGGAAGTCGCGACTCGAGCACTCGAACGTGAACCGCTTGCCTCGATCGGCTGCGGTGACGGTGTTGACGATCGACCAGTCTGCGCCGTTGTTCGAGTTGTGACCGACGAACTGGGCGCCAACCTCGGGGCCGGTCGAACCCTCGACCCACTCGCAGGTGTGGCACTCGGTCGACCATTCGCCCATTCGCGTCACGTCGGCGATGGCGTCGTAGACGGCCTCGGGCGCTGCGGCAATGTCACGGGAAACTTCAAGGTGTCGAATGATCATGACCGAACGCTAGTCGGCGACCCTGACTCGCTCAGCCTCCGCAGATGCTCGTAATCGCAGCAGCGCTACGGTCGCCACGTGGACCTCGTAGACCTGCAACAGCAACGCCCGCCCGAAGCATGGGGTGTTGTCGTCGACGACAAAGCCATCGCTCGAGTCGCAGACACATGGGCGAACGACGAGTTCCCGCTGCCGACCTTCGACTATCCCGGTACGCCAGCAGTTCGAGACGAGGCCTGGTGGTTCGACTACGTGACCCTGTCGGTCTCGGTGCTCGCATGCCTCTGGCCGCCCGAAGGCGACGAAATGTGGCACGTCAACCTCGGCGACGAATGGCTCGATGATGCGCCCGGGATCTTCGCCGCATTCACCAAGACCATCACGAGCAGCGGCCTCAACCTAGAAGAGTTCGCCCGCCTCGACGAGACGTCCGGAGCCAAATTGTTCGCGGGTCGCGGCACCTTGCAGATGATTCCGGACCGCGTCGACCTGTTACGAAAGGTTGCCACCACCATCCTTGAACGATGGGACGGATCGACTCGCAACCTCGTCGACGAGGTCGGGCGCGATGGCATCGGCATCGCTGCCGCATTGTCGGCGACGGTGCCCGCCTACCAGGACCGGGCGACCACCGACGCCGGCATCTTGCCGTTTGACAAGCTATCGCACCTCGCTGCAGCGATCATGGCTGCAGGTGCGGGATGGGCCGACGGAGGATTCCACGGCTTCGAGAACTTCCCCGTGTACCCCGACTACATGCTGCCCAGGGTGCTCCGGTTCCTCGGTGTGATGGTCTACTCGCCCGAGCTCGCGGCCGCGATCGACACACGCCAGCTGATCCCGGCCGACTCCGCTCACGAGCACGCCATTCGATGGGCAACCGTCTTCGCCGGCGCCGAACTGCGTCGAGCGCTCGCAGCGCGGGGCGCCGACGTTCCCTCGCCGGGCCTCGACTACCGGCTCTGGTCCGAGGCGGTGCTGGGGCCAAACGCCGCATCGTTCGGGGAGCATCACCGCACGATCACCTTGCGCTACTAGGGCGCGAGCGAGAAGGATCTCTCAAGTTGGTGACGCATCGACCGAAAGGGATCTATGGCTGACCACACTCGCGCCCTCCAACGAGAGGCGTGGGCCGCAGTCGTGGGAGCACTTCCAGTCCCAGCTGCACTCGTCGACGAAGCGGGCTGCGTACTTGTCGGCAACCGGTGGCTCGGCGTCGAGGACGGCGCAACGCTGCTGCGCCACAATGCCGATGTTGCGCCAGGGTTGGCCTTTGGTGCCGATGGCGCCACGCGCTGGCGGGTCCGACCGCTCGACAAAACTGACGATTCCGAAGCAGCCGTGCTGCTCGCCACCGCAGAGCGGCTGCACGCCAGCGACCATCTGCTTCGACGCTTCTTCTCCTCTGGCGAGTCGCTGTTCGTGGTGTACGACCAAGCGGGCCGCGTCGTCGAATCGAACAAGGCCTGGGAAAACCTCCTCGGCTACAGCGCCGACGAAGTCTTCGGCCTTGATTCGTGGACGCTGCTGCCGCCCGATGACCTGACGACTCGGGCTCGAGTCGAAGCCGATCTTCGCGACCATGGCCGGGCCGAGCCTGTCTTTCAGATGCGCCGCGCCGACGGCAGTTTCCGGCTCGTGAAATGGGCGCTGCACTTCGACACGACGGTCGGTCGATGCTTCGGCATCGGGCGTGACATCACCGACGAGGACCGGATCGCCCAGGAGCTGCATCGGCGAGCCACGACCGACGAACTGACCGGGCTGGCGAACCGCTCGACCTTCGTGGACGCACTTTCCGAAGCCCTTGCTGACGGAGCCCTCCCCTCCGTCATGTTCATGGACCTCGACAACTTCAAGGTGATCAATGATTCGCTCGGCCATCACGCCGGCGACATTTTGCTCGCCGCTCTCGGCCGCCGACTCGACGATCTTGCGGTATCGCACGACTCACTCGTTGGGCGGCTTGGGGGTGACGAGTTCGTCGTCATGCTTCGAGATTCGACGGTTGAACGCGCCATCGGAGCAGCGACCGAAACGATCGAGGCAATGGAAGAGCCATTCCTCCTGCATGGCCGCTCCGTGCAGATGCACCTGAGCATTGGCATCTCTCATGCGGTGCCCGGAGCCGACGCAGACGCGCTCCTCGGCGAGGCCGACACGGCCGCCTACGAAGCCAAGGAACGCGGCCGCGCCCAGTTCGTGGTCTTCGACTCACAGCTTCGGGACACCGTGAACCGACGGTTCAACGTCGAAGCCTCGCTCCGGACCGCACTCGACGAAGACCGGATCGATGTGATGTTCCAGCCGATCGTGCAGCTGCCCGGTCGCGGGGTCGTCGGCGCCGAGGCCCTCGTGCGTCTTCGTAGCCACGATGGCGCGATCAGTTCCCCCGGGCAGTTTCTCGACGTCGCGTTCGCCGCCGGGCTCATGCCTCGCATCGGGCGGAGGGTGCTCGAGTTGGCCCTCAAAGCCGGACGCGAGCTGATCGACGCCGATCGACATATGACCTTGTCCGTCAACCTGAGCGCTTCTGAACTCGGCCAACCCGACATCGTCGACTACGTCGCTTCAGCACTTGACCATTCGGGCTTCCCTGCTGAAGACCTGCTGATTGAGATCACCGAATCTGTCGTGCTCGCAACCGACGCAACGATTCCGGTGCTTCATCAATTACGCGAGCTTGGTCTGCGCATCGCGCTGGACGACTTCGGAACGGGGTTCTCCTCGCTCGCGCACCTACGCCAACTTCCCATCGACGTCGTCAAGATCGACCGTTCGTTCGTGGCCGACCTGGAACGGGACCCGGTCACGCGAGCACTCACTGCCTCGCTCATCGACCTCTGCACAACGCTGCAAAAGGACGTCGTTGTCGAGGGGATCGAGACCGCGGACCAGGCCTCTGCGGTCGAGCAGCTCGGCGCGCATCGAGCGCAGGGCTTTCTGTTTCACCGGCCGATGCCCTTTGCGGAACTCCACGGCCTCGTGACCAACGCCAATCGCGTCGCGCACGAGTTGGTGCTCTAAGTCGGCACACACTGCGTACAAAGCACTCGCTTGCGTCGGTCTACGGTGCAGCCATGGCGACGAATCCCGACTTCGACTTCCAGGGCGTCAACCACGTAGCCCTCGTCAGTAGCGACATGGCTCGCACCGTTGCGTTCTACCGAGACACCCTCGGTATGCCGTTAGTGAAAACGCTCGAGCTACCCGGCGGCGCCCAGCACTTCTTCTTCGACTGCGGAAACGGCGATTGCGTCGCCTTCTTCTGGTTCCCCGAGGCACCCGAGCAAGCACCGGGGATTGCAAGCGCTGGCGGCCTGCCTGGTCAAGGCGATCTGCGCTCAGCGCACGGTTCGATGAACCACCTGGCGTTCAGCGTGCCACCCGAGAAGTTCGACGACTACGTCGAACGCCTCCAGGAAAAGGGCGTCGAGATCGGCCATGTGCTGAACCACGACAACAGCCCATCGACGGTTGCTGCCGAACTGCACGACGACGTCTATGTCCGGTCGGTGTACTTCTGGGATCCCGATGGCGTCATGCTCGAGTTCGCCTGCTGGACACAACCGTTCACCGAGGAAGATGCCCAGCACGCACCCGCCAACGCCGACGGCGAGCGCGTCACCCAGAGCTAGCTAGAGCCGCATCTGTTGGACTTGTGCCGACAGCCCGCCGTCGATGACCCACAGCTGACCGTGGGCATACCGCGCTTCATCTGAGGCCAGCCAGTGCACGAGGAACCGAAGTTGACGATCGAGGCGCCAGCGCCTTCGCGAGCAGGAGACTTCCGCAGCAGCGACAGGGCGTACTTCGAGGTCAAGAACGTGCCCGTCACGTTGATGGCGAAGATCCGATTCCAGTCATCGAGCGAGGTGTCCTCGATGGTCTTTTCGATCTCGATGCCAGCCGCATTGATCACGATGTCGAGGTGCCCGGCTTCGGCTTCGA
>CALDGN010000027.1 GCA_937942965.1 uncultured Acidimicrobiales bacterium
CTTTGCCCTCGGCGATCGGCTCATCGCTCCTGACCGGCCCGTCAGGGGCTTTCGACCACGCTCCATCGGATGTCCTCTTCGTCTAGGACACCCGGAAGCACGCCAGCCGCTGCCTTGGGCGATAGTGCGACGTCGAGTTGATGCACCTCGGCGGTGGCAACGGCCTGAATGTTCATGACATTGAGCCGTTCATGGCGTTCAGCCAAGCGCGCCATTGCCGGGACGACGAGCCGCATGTCAGGGAGAGCGACATCGCTTCGCAGGCGAAGCAACTCGCGAATAGCTGTTCGCTGACGGGCGAGATCGAGTCGAAGGAACGGGCCGGACAGTTGCCCGCCAACGCCGAGGACAGCCGCTCGACATGCCCGGTAGTGCCACAGTGGCGTCGTCGTGCATTTGTCTGCGAAGTCTCGGCCCGATGCGAGGCCGTCGACAAGGATCCGGTCGTCAATCAGTAGGCCGCGGCTCACTGATCGGCGAGGTCGGGATCGTTGAGCGCCGCAACACCGGCTTCGTAATGTTCGGCGATCCCATGTGCGAGCTCAGCGCGGGCTGCCGCAAGGCCGCCTGGCATTACCAGGGCCGCGTCGCCGAGGTCGATGATCCCAATCGAACCGCCTTCGGCGATGCCCCACCGATGGCGAAGCTCGGCGGGCAGGTTGGTCTGACCTCGGTGCGACACCTTCGCTTCTGACGGCTCCTGCATGTTTGCATTGTAAGTGATAGGTAATGACAAGGCGCTCCCTTTGAGTGTTGGAGGGAAGCACGTTCATCGTGGCATGAGGCTGTGACATCGCTGGGAGGGAGCAGGAGCTGACGATCGGTTTCGCTGCCGCAGCCGGTTCGTGGTGAAGTTGTGCATGCGCCACGACGAGCAGGTTCGCCTGATCAAACAGCTCTGTGCTCATCTCGATGCGGGTACCAACGTCGACGCCGGCGGGCTGCGGCGTAACCCAACGAGTGCGTACACCGATTTGGCCCAGGCCGAACGCGAATGGAACGAGTGGTTCCGCACGAAGCCACAACTGCTGGGCCTCTCCGGCGACCTCGCCGAGCCGGGCGCCTTCCTGACGAACGACGACTACGGCACCCCGATCCTCGCGACCCGCGACGAAGACGGCGTGTTCCGGGCGTTCGTGAACTCCTGTCGCCACCGAGGAGCGCTTGTCGAGACCGAGGCCCGAGGCGTGAAACGGCGCTTCACCTGTCCGTTCCACGCCTGGAGTTACGACGCCGCTGGCACGCTTGTCGGGCTGCCGAAACCAGACCACTTCGGCGACGTCGACCGGGAATGTCTCGGCCTGGTTGAGCTACCTGCGGAGGAACGACACGGCCTTCTCTTCGTCAACCCTGACCCAGCTGGGGAGATGGACTTGGATTGGCTGCTCGGAGAGTGGTTCAACGACGAGTTCTCGCCCTGGGACTTCGGTGAGGCTCATCCCCTCACCTCGGTCGAGTACGACACAGCTTGCAACTGGAAGCTCGCCATGGACACGTTCGGCGAGACGTATCACTTCTCGACACTCCACTCAGACACGCTCGCGCTCAGCTTCCACGGCGCCGTCCAGTGCTACGACGAAGACGGTCATCTGCATCGCATGGTGTTGTGCAAGCGAGCGATCGACGACATGCGCCACCTTCCCGAAGAGGACTGGGACATCACCGTCGCCGGATTGCCGATCTATTGGATCTTCCCGAACGTGATCCTTATGCCGTTCGAGATCGGGATCTTCCTGGTCCGAGCCGTGCCGACGCCCGGCGATCCAACCCGACACGTCAGCACGGTCGACTTCTACCTGCGCCCCGCAGCGGCCGCGAAGCGTGCGCCCGAGATGGAGCTTGCTGACATCAGCGAGTTCGCCGCGAACATCGCGAGCAACTTCAGCTCCATCATCCGCGACGAGGACTATGTGATGAGCGCTAGTCAACAGACCGCCGCTAACTCGGGCGCGCTCAGCGACATCGTCTTCGGGCGCAACGAGCCCGCGTTGCACCACTACCACAACACCTATCGCGAGCTGCTTGGCTTCGAGCCGCTTCCACTTCTTGACGCCGTGACGGCCGAGGCGTAGTCGAAACCTCGGAAGAACGGCATCGGCACCGCGGACTGATCGGGCGCGAATTTCGGTTCGGGCTCCGGGCTCGGAGGCTCGCGGTTTAGGCTGTCGGGGTGAGTCAACCGCAGAACGTGCCGGTCAGCCCGGTTGCGACGCCGCATTACGAATCGCCGCCGCGCCGTGACCGCGAATGGAACGCCGACCGCCCTGGCGATGTCTTCGCCACCGGTCAGCCCGAAGGCGACCTCATCGGCTCGCAAGGGCCCGACCAAGGTTTCGCGATCCGTCTGGCCAAGCAGCTTCAAGACGAATTGACGCTGACCAAGGGCGAGCACACCGAAGACGTGATCGCCGGCTGTGTCGCCGTTGCGCTCAAGCGAGCATCTGCATTCGGGCGCGCTCCGACGGTGCACGACGTGCGCTGCGCACACGCGGTCTTCGGCTTCGACGACCCGAACGCAGACCCTGCGCTGGTCAAGCTGCGCAGCGAGCTCTTCGAGGAAGTCCATCATCCTCATCACTACGCCGAGCGCCGTGCGATCGCCGATGCGGTCCCGACCGACTTCTTGCGTCGCCCGCACCAGAAGGTCATCGCCGATGCTGCCGACTGGCAGTCGGTGCTGAGCCGCGTGTTGGGCTGACCTGACATGAGCTTCAGCGGGGAGATCAGGGAGGCGACCGAGACGGTCGCGCCCAGAGTTTCGCCGGCGCCCGCTGGACCAGCGCTCTTCGGTACCCGCTTCGCTGCCTGGATGATCGACGCCTGCCTGCTGTTTGGCCTGCAGTGGATCGTTGTGATGGTGCTCTCGCGGCAGCTGCAAGCAGCCGGCATGGTGTCGACCGAGCCGTGCAGCCTTGACTCGCCCATCATGTGCGAGGGCCCCAGCACTGCGCTCTGGATCATCTTGTTCGCACTGATCGTCGCCTCGACGTTTGGCTACCACGCCTGGTTTGACGGTGCGCTCGGTGCGACGCCGGGCAAACGCTGGATGGGCCTGCGGGTCGTCGATGCGGGCGATGTCGCTACGCCTCGGGCCTCCGCAATCGGTCTCGGGCGAGGTGTGGTGCGCTCGATCGCTCGCCAAGGCGTCTGGATCTGGGCGTTCCTGTTCCTCGCCGCATCGCCGATCTCGGTCGACGTGCCGTCGATCATCTTCTTCGGCGTGCTCGGACTATCGCTGCTCACCTTTATCGTTGGCGCCTTCGCCGCATCGGGAACCTCCCTCCACGACCTCGCCGCCAACACTGCCGTGGTCACGGCCTCATCAGAAGACTCTCAGGACGCCAATGACTGACACGCCCACCGACCCTCAAAAAGGAAGCGATATCCGGTGCCGCTTCGCCCCATCGCCGACCGGTTACCTCCACGTCGGCAGCGCCCGCACGGCGCTGTTCAACTGGCTGTTCGCTCGGGCGACGGGCGGCACGTTCGTCATCCGCATCGAAGACACCGATGGCGATCGCAACCGCAATGACCTGATTGACGTCATCTTCGACGAGCTCAAGTGGCTCGGTATCGACTGGGACGAAGAGCCGGTCTTCCAGAGCGAACGACGCGACCGTCACCGTCAGGTCGTCGCTGATCTGCTCGCGGCGGGCAAGGCCTATCACGTCCGCAAGGTCGAAGGCGCCGACGGCGAGATGACCGAAGAGGTCGTCGAGTCCACCGAACTGCTCGACGACATGGCCGTTCGTTATCGCACCCCCAAGGGCCGCACGGTTTCGTTTAACGATGCGGTCCGCGGCGAGGTCACCTTCTCGACCGACGAGATCGAAGACTTCGTCGTCTGGCGCGGCAACGGCACCCCGATGTTCCTTCTGGCCAACGCCGTCGACGACGCCGACATGGGCATTACGCACGCCATCCGCGGCGAGGACCTGCTCAACACGGTGCCCAAGGTCCAGCTGCTGCTCGAAGAGATCGGCGCGCCTTCCCCGCTCTACGCCCACCTGCCACTGCTCGTCAACGAGCAGCGCAAGAAGCTGTCCAAGCGCCGCGACGACGTCTCGATCGCCGACTACCGCAAGCGCGGTTATCTGCCCGAGGCGATGGTCAACTACCTGGCGCTTCTCGGCTGGGGCCCCGACGACGACATCGAAATCCGTCCCGTCGACGAGCTCGTGCAGAAGTTCAGCCTGGATCGAGTGAACAAGGCCGCCGCCTTCTTCGACGTCGCCAAGCTCGACCACTTCAACAACACCTACATCCAGCAGCTCGGCACGACCGACTTCGTCGACCAGGTACTTCCGCACCTGCAAGCCGACGAGCGATGGGACGCCGAAACCGTCAAGGTTCCCTGGGTCGGCGAGTTCGCCGGCGAAGTCCAGCAGCGCATCAACACCCTGAGCGAGGCGGGGGACTGGTACGACTGGCTGTTCCTCGACGATGTCCAGATCGACGAGAAGAGCTTCAAGAAGGGCCTGGTTAAAGCCAAGTCCGGTCTCGAAGTGCTCGACGGTGTCATCGCTGCGTTCGAAGACTGTGAGTGGGAAGCCGATGTGCTCAACCAGACCGTGCGGGCGGTCGGCGATGAGCTTGGCGTACGTTCCGCCGTGCCGGTGCGCGTCGCTGTGACCGGACGCATGGGTGGAATCCCGTTGTACGAACCGTTGGAGAAGCTGGGCCGCGACGTGGCCCTTGCTCGCCTCCGTGCCGCCCGTGAGCAACTCGCCGCCGCCAGCTGACGAATCGGTCCCGCCCGAGGAGCCCCCAGACGAGGGGATGCCGGACGAGGGGATGCCAGACGAGGGGATGCCAGACGAGGGCACACCGGGGGAGCGTTCATCAGGAGAGGCTTCATCAGGAGAGCGCGCTCCGGATGAGGAGCAGCCGAAGGGCATGCTCGCGGACCTCGAAGAAGGCCTCGGTCATCTGATCGGTGCGTTCGAGCAGGGCGTGATCAACATCGCTGATGCGCAGGGCAAGAAGCGCCGCGGTGAGCAGCCAGAACCGGTCGAGAAGGCCGAGCCAGCGGTGCGGGCGCCTCGCAAGGGCATGACCTACGAAGAGGCGCTGGCCCCTCGCCGCAAGCGCAAGCGAGGCGCAGCCGCGGAAGCATCGGATCAGGTGGCTTCGGCCGACGCTCCCGAGGTCGAGCTGCAGGATTCGGAAGCAGCGGCCGGTAGCGAAGTCGTTGCGAAGCGGGCCAAAGGTGACCCGGTGTTCGAGCCGATTCCGCCTCGACCCGGCATGACCTACGACGAAGTGCTCAAGCCGATCCGGTGGCGCAACATCATCTTCGGCCTGGTCGCGATCGCGCTACTCGGTGCGCTCTATTGGGGCGTGACGTATCTCCAGGT
>CALDGN010000028.1 GCA_937942965.1 uncultured Acidimicrobiales bacterium
GACGAAGAACAGCGGCATGACCTGGAACAGCCAGCTCATGACACCCATGCGAGGCGCAACTTCGAGTGCGTTGCCGGCGATCAGACCGCCGTCAGCATCGACGCCCACGTGCATGGCCATCCAATGGCCGACGGCGACGGCGAGCATGGCGATTGCCCGGTAGAAGTCGATCGCCCGGTTGCGGGTCGCCTTAGCGCCAGCGGCCAGATCAGCAACGGAGACCGTGCCTGATGCGGAGGCGTCGGCTCGGGCGGGCGTTTGGGGTGCAGAGGTGAGTGCAGTTGGGCTCATGACCACATTGGGCCAGAAAAGGGGGTGCCGAGGTCATGGGGGAAACCCCCAAAGGCCTCTGGGGGAGCCCCGAATGCCCGGATTTCTGCGCATTCCACAGGTTTGTCCACTGCCTGTGGAGAAACTACATCGTTGTAATTACGGGCCTGGAACGGCTCCACATCCCCAGAACTGTGGAAACCCAGCAGGTTTGGGGATCGAGAGTCGTGTGGGCGTTGCGCCGGGCTGGGCTATCTGCTGCGCCGGGCTGGGCTTGCTGCTGCGCCGGGCTGGGCTATCTGCTGCGCCGGGCTCGGGCCTCGGCCTTGCGGCGTGCTCGCTCCTCGGCGCGAACTTGCGCACGTTCCCACTTGCGTTGACGACTGCGACACGCCTTGCGGCAAAAGATCTGGTTGGTGGTGCGTTGCTCGAACAGATCACCGCAGCGCCAGTACTCGCACACTTGGATGCGATCCGGATCCGGTGGCTCCTCGAATGGGTCGTCGAACAGCTCGTCCGCACGGGGGTCGTCGTTGCGAGCAGCCGGCATGCAGCCAGTGTCGCAAACGGGAGCGCACAACCCTGTGACACCAGACACGGCTCCAGTTCACATCCGCGTAACCCAATTGGCACAAACACAATGGACACTCCATCCATGCCAGTCACCACCAGCGCAACACCCCTCATGACCGCAGTCCCCTCGTTCGGGGGCAAGCCACAAGGCGAACGCCTCGAGGCCGACACGCGCCTCGTTGTCGCTCCCGACGCGGGCGTCTTCGAGTCGGCCGTCGACCTGACCGCCGGTCGGCAGATCCAAGCCGGACAGGTGATTGGACATCTCCGCAGCGGCAGCCAGTCGGTGCCGGTCGTGAGCCCCTTCTCGGGTCGCTCCGGCGACGCACTTGCCTGGAACGGCGAACGCTTGACCGCACACCAGCCCGTCATGTGGCTCTCGCTCGATGCCGGGCGGCCATGACATGGCTCCCGTGCTTGAGAACCGATCCGCTGACGAACGATCGGTCGACGTCCATCAACTGACGACCGCCGTCGAAGCCACCGGGCGCTACGCGTGGGCTGGCCGCGCCGGAACCTGGCCGCTTCGCCACGCCTGGCTCAACGTCACTCACGAAGGCCGCGAGAACGTGCCGAACGAAGGTGGCGTGCTGCTCGCCGCGAATCACCTTGCGTTTATTGACTCGCTGCTGATCATGTACTCGCTGCCTCGCCCGGTCTCGTTCCTGGGCAAGTCCGAGTACCTCGACCATCCCGTCGCCAGGCGCGTGTTCCCTGCCACCGGCATGTTGCCGCTCGACCGAAGCGGGCGCCTCGCCCGCATCACACTCGACCACGCCGCCCGCATGCTTGAGCAGGGCGGCATCGTCGGGGTACATCCCGAAGGCACTCGATCACGCGACGGCCTGCTCGGACCCGGCCATCGCGGCATTGCGCAGCTCGCGTTGCGCACTGGCGTTCCGATCGTCCCCGTCGGCCTGATCGGCACGGGTGAGGCGCAACCGGTTGGGCAGCTCGTGCCCGATTTCCGGTCCCCGATCACGATTCGCTTTGGCGCACCGATTGGACTCGGCCGTTGGTCCGGTGCTCGGCGGTCCGCCCAGTCGCGACGCGAACTCACCGACGAAATCATGGACAGCATTGCGGCGCTTACGGGCCAAGCTCGACGTGACGAAACCGCTACGGACTCGCCAGGGCAGGTCGCTACGGTTTCTGTGTGACCTCGACAACTGACGGACCGCAGACCTTCCTGATTCAGGTTGATGGCCCGGACAAGACCGGCATCACGACCGCGATTCTCGGGAAGCTCGCTGACGCGGGCGCGACGATCGAGGACGTCGAGCAAATCGTCATCCGCAATCACATTTCGCTCAACATCGTTGCCCGTATCCCCGATGGCCAGGACCTGCTCAAAGAGCTTCTCCTCGCCGGCTGGGAGCACGGGCTGCAGATTGAGTTCGAGCCGGTCGACTCGATGCCGTCTCGGAAGCCGACCGGCACGATCGTGACCGTGCTGGGCACGCGGGTCGGCGCGGGCGAACTCGCCGCAGTCACCGCAGTGATGACCGAGTGCGGCGCCAACGTCGAACGAGTCGAGCGTCTCTCGAAGTACCCGGCGTGGAGCTACCAACTGCAGGTGAGCGGCGGCGACGTCACCTCGGTTCGTGCCGGCCTGGTCGAGCTGCGCCGCCAGTTCCCACACATCGATGTGGCCGTGCAGCCCAAGGGCCTACCGCGCCGGGCCTTGCGTGTCATGGTGCTCGATGTCGATCGCACGCTCGTCCAGAACGAGATGATCGACGAGATCGCCGACCTCGCTGGCGTCGGACCAGAGGTCGCCGAGATCACAGAACGTGCCATGCAAGGCGAGCTCGATTTCGAAGCCGCGTTGCGTGCTCGCGTCGAGCTGCTGGCAGGCCAACCTGCCGAGCTTCTGGTCAAGGCGTGGGACCGCCTCGAACTCACGCCGGGCGCGCGGACCTTCATTGCGACGCTGCGCCACCTGGGCTTCCGGATTGCGATCGTGTCGGGTGGCTTCACCGCGATCACCGATCGCCTCAAGGCTGAGCTCGACCTTGACTATGCGTTCGCAAACACGCTCGAAGTTGTCGACGGTTTGCTGACCGGCAAGGTCGCCGGACCGATCGTCGACCGGCGCCGCAAGGCCGACTTGCTCGAGACCATCGCGCAGAGCGAAGGCCTTGCCCCTCGTCAGGTGGTGGCCGTCGGTGACGGCGCCAACGACATCGACATGCTCGAAGCTGCCGGGCTTGGCATTGCGTTCAACGCCAAGCCAGTCGTCGGCGAAGCGGCCGACGCCGAACTCAATCTGCCCTACCTCGACGCGATCCTGTTCTTGCTCGGCGTCAGCCGCGAAGACATCGAGAGCGAAGACGGCCTGACCCGCGACGGCCCGCCCGTCTAGTTCTGCTGTTTCGGTCGGCTACTCGTCGATCGGATGCCAGGTGAAACAGACCTCGACTGAACCGAGATGCACGATCGTGCCCGGAAGCAGCAAGGCGCGTTCGTCGGCATCGAGTCTGCGCAGTCCGGCGCCACCGGGTGATTGCACCCAGGTGCCATTGCGCGATCCGAGGTCTCGGATCGTCGCGACCTGACCCCGCCCTTCGCCGGTATCGATCTCGGCGTGGGTGCGCGACACCTCGGGGTGATCGATGGCGACCGCGAGCTGCTCAGCATCGGGCTGTGGCCGGCGTCCGAGCACGCTGGTGCCGAGGATCGAAAGATCGGCCCGGTCATCGAAGATCAGTAGGGCGAGCGGCGCACTCTGCTCGGCGGTCTCGACCGCTGGCGATGGAGGGGCAACGGGTTGTGGCGGTGACGATTCGCTTGCGATATCGAACTCGAGCAGCTCGGCGGTTGCGGAAGCAACTGCCGCCGGAGCTTGGTCGACATCGTCGTCATTGGCCGGCAGCGCGAATGGATCGGCATCGGTGTCGTCGTCATGGCTCTCGAGTGCAGGGCCGTCTGGTTCTTCGTCCGCGGAGGACTCGGTCCACACCCGGATCTCAGGTTCAGGAGTCGTAGCTGGTTCAGGTTCGGCTTCGTCGAACGAGAGCAGCGCTGGTGTGTGATCGCCAGGGAGCGGCGCCGGTTCTTCCGAAATCACCGGCGGCACCGGTGCCGGAGGTGGGGCGACGGCCTCGGCTTCGACGGCTTCGGTTTCGACCGTGACCGGCCGAGGCGCTGCTGCTGGTGACGGAGCTGGCATCGCCGGAGCGAGGGGTGCGGTGCTGTGGAGTTCGGGGACGCCGGAGTCGACGATGAGGTCGAGCCGGAATCCGCCACAGGTCGCAATGCCAAGGCGCAGGTTCGTACCCGGCTCTGCCGGCTCTCCGCACCAGACCTGGGGCGACGGTGCCGCATCGAGAAGATCTCGGTCGACGCGATGCGCAACCCACGTGGCGGAACGTGCACCGCTGATCATCGGCGCTGACGGACACGAGGTGTGCAGATCGATATCCCCGAAGACCAAGAGATCCAGGTCGTCAGCCCAGCTCACGATGGCGAAGGGAGCAACGTCCAAGTCGGCTTCGACCACGGTCCGCAGTACGTGTGCAATCGCCGTGTGATCGTCGGAGGCGTCATCAAACGCCGAGCTGAGCTTGGGGTTCGCGCCGCTCGGATCGAACAGCACCGCGGTCGCGCGTCGGACCAAACGGCCCGTGCCGGTTGCAAAGGCGACTGATTCGATGCCCAGTGGTGTTGCGTTTGGGTGTGGTGGAGTGGCCGCAGCCATGGAGACACCGTACTCAAAGCAGTGGTTCGTGTCATGGGGGTGACGCGCCGCAAGGGTCTCAGACCGTCAACTACGATCACGGCGTGGCGACAGGCGACGGCGTAACCCTGATGGTGGACTTCGCAGGCGAAGTGCATGAACTGGGGCCCGACGATGAACTTACTTTTGGTCGAAGCGCACGCAACGACCTGGTGATCGACGAAGACAACGCGCGTCTGCACCGCCACTTCGGACGGATCTATCACCGCGACGGAAGCTGGTGGCTGTCCAACACGGGTCGCAAGCTTCCGATCACGATCCTTGATCGAGCGTCGCGGTCGCGCATCACGCTCACGTCGGGCAAAGAAACGTCGGTCAGCTTCGTCGAGTCGAGCGTGACCTTCAACGCCGGGTCAACGTCGTACGAGATCATGGTCGACCTCATCGACGAGAGCGACCCGTCGATCGACGCGTCGCTGGATTTGACCACGACCGGCCTGACGATCGACCACATCCCGCTTTCTGGTGACCAGCGACTGCTCGCCGTCGCCATGTGTGAGCTCTCGCTGCTGAACCCGCATCAGCCGACAGCCCTGCCGTCGAACAAGGCGATCGCGCACCGCTTCGGCTGGTCGACCACCACGTTCAACCGCAAGCTGGATCGCTTGTGTCGCAAGTACGCCGACAACGGCGTGCCCGGGCTGGTGGGCGGTCCCGGTCAGCTCGCGTCGGACCGTCGGCGCAAGCTGGTCGAGCACCTGGTGGGTACCGGTGAGATCACCGTCGAAGACCTGCCGCTACTCGAAACCGATCCGTCAGAGACGGACAGTTAGCAAGAGAAGACGGCCGTTGCGGGCTGGTAGGTGCCGCCGTCTTCCCACACACCGTCGAATCGGTAGCCGGGGCAGCGATACGCGGGTTCCCACAAGATGGCGTAGACCTGGTTGTCGTTGAGCCCGAGGACGATCGAGCCTCCGGCGGTCGGGAAGCCGATGGTGCCGCTCTGGGATTGGGTGGTGCTCACGGCGTACTGCGATCGCAGCGTGTTCGAAGGCACGCTCGAGTGCGCCGGGAACGTCGGGTCGAAGTCGAGGATCACGGTCTTGTTCGTCGGGATCGTTTCGGTGGCACTCCATGGGCTCCACGCACCGCAGGCGCCAGCGTTGTCGCAGGCCCGCACTCTGACCCGTCGACTCGTTCCCGGTGCCAGCGAGTACCAGGCAAGGCTCGTCGCCAGACCAGCGTCTTCGATGGCGCCAGGATCAAGGTCGACTTCGTAGCGTCCGACGTACGCCTCGCCGAGGGCTTGTGGTTGTGCCGTGCACGGGACCGTGACGTCGTTCCACGAGGTCGCGATCGAACGAACGACGAGATCCACCGAGATGGTCGGAGTGCCGGGCGCCGGTGGCGCCGTCGGGCAACTGAGGAACGAGATGGAAGAACAGTTGGTCGAGCCAATGTCGGTGGTGGCTCGAAGAACAATCGTGTGATTGGTGTCTGGTGTCTGGGCCGACAGCAAGGTGGTGAAGTCGACCCCGTTCGCTGGCGAGCCCGTCCGTACGACCCATCCAGAACCGTTGGTGTTGAACTCGTAGCGAAGGTTTGCGCCGCCGTTGGCGTCGGCCGCATCCCAGAAGGCATCAACGCCGGCTTTCGAGATCCAGTTGAAGAAGAACTCGGTGCCACAGATCGGTAGGCCAGCTGGCGTGACGGCGTTGGACTGGACCCAGTCACCGTTGCCGAGCGCATTCCGGGCCCGCACCTCGAAGGAGTAGATCGTGCCGTTGTCCAGGGATCCGATGGTCACGGTGCCCGGGTCGGCGGGAGTCGCGCTGTTGCCGTTCTGGCCTTGGACGCGGACGTGATAGGTCGTGACTTCGCAGCCTCCATCGTCGATTGGTGCAGTGAAGGTCACGTCGGCTTGGCCAGAGGTCGACGTGGCGGTGACCGAGGTGGGGCCGGTCGGAACGGTGCAGGCAGGCAGTGGGCTCGACCATGCCGAGGGTCCGCTTTCGCCGTTGACGTTGCGGGCGTACACCCGGAACTCGTGGTCGACGCCGTTGGTCAGCCCGGACCAGACATAGCTCGACGCGTTGGCCCCCGAGACGATGACCGATGTCCCGTTGCGCTGCTCGACGCGGTAGTCGACGACGGTCGCGCCGCCGTCTTGGC
>CALDGN010000029.1 GCA_937942965.1 uncultured Acidimicrobiales bacterium
CACTCGACCCCATGGATCGAGATCTGAAACGCTGTTTGGGGCAGATGATGAAGGGTGTGCAGGTCGTTTCCTCCGCCCACGGTGGTGTGACCCGGGGCTATTGCTCTCATTGGGTCATGCAAGTGTCCTTCGAAGAACCAATCATGCTCTGTTCGATCTCACCGAAGCACGACACCCACGCATTGATCGAAGCGTCGGGGTGGTTCACAGTGTCGAACCTCGCCGGCGATCAGGTCGACGTCGGCCAGTACTTCTCGTACCCCGGTCGCAAGTTCAAGCACATGGCGCCCGAGTACCTCGAAATGATCGACGGCATGCCGATCGCCAAGGACTGCATCTCGTGGTTCACGTGCGAGATCTTCGACCGCATCGACAAGTTCGACCACGTGTTGTTTTTCGCCCGGGCAGTGACCTGGGGCGAAGGTCGACTCGGCGAGCCGCCACTCGTCTATTCATCTCGCCACGGTTGGCGTATCGCCGAAACCAAGGCTCGAGAAGAGGGCGTCTCGGTACGTGACACGTTGCTGGCTCGCCTGGCCGAATTCGAAGAGGCCAACGAGGACTAACCGAGGGGTTACGGAATCCTCACGCGGCACTCATCGCCGAACCGCTCGGCGTTCGCAGGACACTCGCCGAGACGCGGTGGCGGCGGGCCGAGTGAGGCATAACAGCGACCCTCGATCTCACGCGACGCCTGCGGTGGACACTGCGTGAGTCGCCCATCGAAGTCGGGATCGCCGTAGAGCAACATGCACGAGCCTTCGAGCAAGATGCCGCTTCCCTCGCACTCGCCGGGCAGGCGTTCAGGAGCGATGACCTGGTAGCAGTTCGGTGGAGAGCCGTTGGTGCCACGTGGGCAGCCAGGATCGCGTGGAGCAACCTCGGGGGCGGGCCCCTGGTTTGCACCAGCGGTCGGAGTTGGCCGTGGCGTCGGCGTCGGCACCGCGGGAAGCCCAACGACCTCGACCTTGGCGCCTGCGTCGACGATGCGGGCGAGCTGGCGGGCTTCGCTCTCGGCAATCAGGATGTCGCCATCGGTCACGTACTCACCCAGCACCGAGTCGTCTGAGGCGGGTACGACGCGGAGTCCATCACCGCCTGCGGCTGGCGCCAAGACCAACAGCGGGGCAGCGTCGTCGACCCCGTCACCGGCGGGGTTCTCGACAACCCATGACTGGAGCTGCGGTGTCGGGTCGCTGCGACGTCCGGTCGCAATCGAAGCGACGAAGATGGCGTCGTTGCCCTCGAACACGCGGATCTCGTTGGCCAGCACATCGATCTGTACGAGCCGGTTCGACGAGGTCCAGTCGAAGTCGCTGCTCAGCACCCAGGCGGTTTCGCCCGATTCGGTTGGAAGCGAGATTTGTGCCCAGTCGGTCTCGGGGTCACCCGAGATCACCCGGAACCGCAGCGCAGCGCCCGACGGCCATGGGTTGGTCAGTCGGCGTTCCCCAATGAGCGGCTCGAATTCGTCGCCGTTGGGTTCGACGTGAAAGGCAGGCGATGACGTCTTGGGTGACACCACGAAGGTGAATGGCGCCCAGCGCGGTCCGCCCGCGGCCGGGACCCACGATGGGGTCGGCGGAACGGGCGTCGGCGAGGGCAGCGGGGTTGCGGTCGGGTCGACCGATGGTCGTGGGGTCGGCGTGGGCACCTCGATCGGTGCGTCCTCGGTGACCGACACGAGCTCGTCGGGTTCCGGGTCGTCGGCGAGGGCCCGGAGGGCGAAGTACACCCCGCCGGCCAGGATTTGGGCCGCGATCACGACGGCCAGCACGAGCACAGCGCCCGTCGGTCGGCGGCGGGTCGGCGACGACGTCTCGCCTGCGTCGGCGGCTTCAGCTTGGCGCTGTCTTGCCTCGGCAATGAACGCGGCTGCGGTGCTCTGCGTATCGCTCGTCTCGTCGACCGGAGGGTCCTCGACAACACGAGATGTCGCCACCGAGGGCTCGGTCGCGGGCGCTTCGGGGGCTTCGTCCGGGACCTCCGTCAGATCGGTGTTGGTGAGGTCGGTGTTCGTGAGGTCGGTGTTCGTCAGATCATCGAGATCGGTGTGGTCACCGACGGTCCGGTCTTCGAGCTCCGCGTCGACGGCGGCGAGTACCTCGGGATCGAGTGCGCGCCGCTTGAGCTCCGCGAGCGCGTCAGCATCCGCGTCGATCGTTTCTTCAGCCTCGTCGTCCCCGAAGTCGGTCATGGCTCCACCGGCCCGCCACCGTACTCGCGCCGCCACGCGACCTCTGGTCCACTTGAGACAACAGTGTTAGAGTCCCGACCTGGGGAAGCCGCTGGCTGGCGGTCCGCCCCCGAGGTCACGATGCCCAGCGCCACCATGCATATCGCCATCGTGAACCCACGCTCCCCCAACGTCGCACCACGGATCGATGCGTCATGGCGATGACCTCGCGCCGAAGCGCCGCATCGCTGGCCATGTTGCTGTGTATTGCCGTGATCGCGTCGACGATCTTCTTCGCCTTGCGCGCCGATGGCCGCGAGGGCACCGAGAACACGACCAACGACGGTGGCGCATGGCTCGTGAATCAGCGCGCGGGCAGCATCGGTCACCTCAACCGCCAGGTCAAAGAGCTTTCATCGGCCGTTCGGATCGGCGAGGCCGCCGCGAGCATCGAGGTCTACCAACCACTCGACACCGTCGTGGCCCACGACCGGTCCACCAACTCCCTCACCGTGCTCGACCAGCGCACCCACCTGCTGCTGAACACGGTCCGCGTGCCCGGCGACGCTCGGGTCCTGCGCCATGACAACGGTCTGATCATCGCCAGCGCCACCGGCGATCAGGTCTGGAACCTTGGTTCGACCACGCTCGCCGAGGTCCAGAACCTCGACGCGATCGCGCCGAGTCATCAGGGAACGGTCGATGCGATCACCACCGACCAACGTGGCGTGTTGCTCATCGCCCAGGGAAACACGCTGTTGCGTCTCAATGGGGATCTGACCGAGCGGATCTCGCTTCCGAGCGGCATCGGCAGCGTCGATGACATCGTGCTCGACGGCGACGTCGCGATGCTCCGGGCCGGCAATCGGCTGGTGCGCGTCGAAGGCACCGAAGCCAAGCTGCTCGACGGAACGACCGGCGGGTGGCAGGTCGCCGGCCAAGGTTCGGCGAGCAAGACCGGCACGATCAGCGCCATCGATGCGGACAATCAGGTGTTGCGCATCGATACGTCCTCGGGCCAAGCGAGGGTCCTCGGCCGTCTCGACGGAGCGATTCCTGTCGCGCCGATCGAGCACCAGGGATGCACCCACGCACTCGTCAACCGCCCCGCTCAATACTGGGTGGCCTGCGGCGACAACGCTCCGACGGTGACCGAGCTCCCCGGTGCGGGCAACCGTGACCTGCGCCTGCGGCTCGTCAACGGCTGGGTCTGGATCAACGACCTGGTGTCCGGCAACCTGTGGACGGTCGACGAAGAACAACGACTGAGCCTGGTCGACGACTGGGGCGCGGTGCTGCCGCTCGAGGCCGACGATGATGACGAAGAAGCGGGATCGACCGACTCCGAAGACGACCTCGTCGAAGAGGTCGAGAACCCCGACGCCGAAGATGCTGAAACGATCGAGGCCGACGAGTTCGACGAAGACGGCGTGAACCAACCGCCGGTCGCGTTCGACGACGACGATCACGAAACCCACCAGGGGCGTCCGATCGTCATCAATGTCGTCGGCAACGACGAGGACCCCGACAACGACGTGCTGCTCGTGTCATCGGTCGAGAGCCTCGCCGGGGCAGACGCGGATATTCGGGCAACCGTCGACGGCAACAGCATCCAGGTCACGCCGGCGCCTGAATTCGTCGGCACGCTGCGCTTCCTGTACACGATCACCGATGGTCGAGGCGGCAGCGACTCGGCCAGCGGCACCGTGGTCGTCGCCCGCCGCGACGGCAACGACAACCAGCCGCCCATCGCCGTCACCGACGTCACCGCGATCACCGCAGGCGAGCGCGGCATCATCGACGTGCTGCTCAACGACTCGGATCCTGATGGCGACTCGTTGGTTGTCGTCGAGGCCACTGCACCCCAAGGCACGATCTCGTTCGACCCGGCCGGCCGAGTCATCTACGAAGCGAGCACGACCAGCGACGAGGGTGAGATCGAGCTCACCTATGTCATCGAAGACGACTTCGGAGAACGCGATACCGGCATCATCCGCGTGTCGATCCGACTCAAGGACTCGAACCAGCCTCCCGACGCTCGCAACGACGGCGCCGTCACCGTCGTCTCCCAGCCGGTGACCGTGAACCTGCTCACGAACGACACAGACCCCGACGGCGACGACCTGTTCGTCGCACAGCGTCCGGTCCTGTTGTCCCCGACCGGCATCGAGGTCTTCACGACGATCACGCCCGACGGCGAGTTCGTCTTCATCCCCGACGAAGCCGGCACCTACGTCTTCTCCTACGCCGCATCCGACGACGAAGACTCTGACGTCGCCCAGATCCGCGTCGAGGTCAGCGAAGCCACCCGTAACCGACCACCGGTCGCGGTCCGCGACGACGCCGTTATTCCGCTCGGCGAATCACGCATCGTCTACGCACTGCAGAACGACGGCGACCCCGACGGCGATGTGGTCGGCATCGTCGACCTCAACGTGCCACCGAACTCTGGGCTGCGGGTCGAACAGTTCCTCGACCTCGGCTTCCGGGTCGCAGTCGAGGGCAGCGGCCCCGCTCGCCGCACCTTCACCTATTCGATCAGCGACGGCATCGCCGAGCCCGTTTCAGCGACCGTGGTCGTCGCAATCGCCGACGCCGAGACCGAGAACCAGGCACCGCTCGCGCAGGCGGACACCGTCGAGATCCGGCCCGGCACCTCGGTGATCGTGCCCGTACTCGACAATGACTTCGATCCCGAAGGCGGCGCACTCCGCGTCGTCGGCGTGTCGACGATCGGTGGAGCCGAAGCGGTCGTCGGCCCCGGCGAGCAGTCGGTCCGCATCAGCGTCGATCCCACGACCAGCACCAGCTTCTCGGTCAGCTACGACGTCGTCGATGACGTTGGCAACCGGACCGCGGCGATCATCCGAGTGCGCGTGGTTCCGAACGGCGAACCGAACCGTCCGCCGGTCGCTCGACCCGATTCTGCTCGTGCCCCGTTCGAGACCGAGATCAGTATCCCAGTGACCGACAACGACTCGGATCCCGACGGCGATGCGCTGCGAGTCGAGAGCATCGCCACCCAGCCCGACAATGGCGTTGCCGTGGTTGATGGCGCCACCGGCGAGGTCCGATACCGGCCCGCTGATGGCTATTCGGGCACCGACCGATTCACCTACACGGTCGTCGATGCCTTCGGAGCTCGGACACCCGGCGAGGTCCTCATCGGGGTCATGCCCGAACCCGAACGCAACCGCGACCCGATCGCGACCGACGACTCGTTCATCACCGTCGCCACCGGTGAACGACTCGAACTCGATGTACTCCGCAACGACTCCGACCCTGACGGCGACCAGATCCGCATCATCAACTTCGACCAGCCCTCGATCGGCACCGTTGACCGCCCGCTCGACCGTTCACTGATCTCCTACATCGCTCCAGCTGAACAAGAGACCGACGAAACGATCACGTTTGAGTACACGATCGGTGACGCACGCGGCGGGCGCGCCACTGCGACCGTCACCGTGTTGGTCCAAGCCACGCCGCCGCTTCCGGCCGGCACGCCGATCGCCGTCGACGACCTCTTCGGGCCAGTGCTCGCCGGCAGTGAGCTGCGCATGAACGTCGTCGACAACGACCGCGATCCCGATGGCGCCCTCGCCGATCTCCGCGTCAGCGTCTTCGACGAGCGTCTCACCGTCGAGGGTCAGACGATCGTGATGGTCGTGCCGAACGAATCGCTGACCCTGACCTATGAGATCACCGACGTTGATGGCAACACGGCGAGCGCACTGATCGAGCTCACGGTCACCTCGCCCAAACCACCGGTCGCGATCGATGACCAAGCCGGTCCGTATCTTCCGGGCGAACAGTTCTGGGTCGACGTGCTCGCGAACGACCTCGACGAAGACGGCGACCCTGCCGAGCTCGAGATCGTGTCGGTCGACGGCGCCGGAGCGATCATCGACGACGGCGAAGTCCGCATCATTGCTCCCGATGCATCAACCCAGTTCAGCTACACGATTACCGACTCGACCGGTCTCGAAGCCTCGGCGACGATCTCGGTGATCGTGACCGAGAACCGGGCTCCGTTGGTCGAAGCGGGCGCGTTCGAAACCGCATTCGAAGAACCTGTCGAACTCGATCTCGCGCCGCTCGCCGTCGATCCTGACGGCGATGCCATCTTCTTCTCGTGCTGCGACAGCACCCGCGGCGGAGCGCCCCAAGTGCTCGAAGCCGGCGAGGACGTTCTGCGCATCGAGTTCACTCCCGACGCCGACTTCTCCGGCGACGCCGTCTTCACGTTCACTGCCGACGATCAGGCTGGCCACATCGTCGCCGGGTCGGTCACCGTGACCGTCGGCGAACAGCCGAATCGACCGCCGGCCGCGGTCGAGGGCACCGCCGAACTGCAGAAGCCCCGGGCCGAAGGCGTGCCCATCACCACCACGGTCGACGCCGCGGCACTTACGGTCGATCCCGATCCCGACGACACGTTCACCTGGACCGTCGAGTCCGCCCCGCAGAACGGCCTCGAGGCCCGCATGCTTCCTGACGGCTTGCTCGAGATCATCGCGACCGACCAATCCGAAGTTGGCGAAACAAGCCTGATCTGGGGCGTCGCCGATGCCGAGGGCGAGACAGCGACCGCAAACGTCTTGATCACGCTGCTTGCGCCGCAGAACGATCCTCCCGAAGCAACGGCACAGTCGCTCGACGTACCGGCTGGCAACACGACAACGATCAACCTGTCCGAATTGACGTTCGACGACGACCCCAACGAAGTCCTCGGATGGGAGATCGCCGCCGCGCCACCCACCGGCATCACCGTCACCCAGACCGGCTCGAGCGAGATCACCGTGGCTGCCGCCATCAACGCTGTCAACGAGTCGACCACGTTCGAGTACACCGTCACCGATCGGTTGGGCGAAGCAGCAACGGCACCCATCGACATCACCGTCGGCCTGCCCGACTACCCACTGCTCGACGCCGTCGATGACACAGCCGAGACCCTGCAAGAGCAACCCGTGACGATCCCCGTGCTGGCCAACGACAGCGACCCGATCGGTCAAGGTCTCACCATCGTCAGTCCGGGAAGCTCACTCGACGGAGCCGTGACCGCCAGCGGCGACTCGATCGACTTCCGGCCAAACCCAACCTTCTTCGGGTCGACCAGCTTCAGCTACACGATCCGCGACGCAAGCGACACGCCCGACCGAGAGGTCAGCGCGACCGTGACGATCGAGGTCACTGGTCGCCCCGACGCCCCGAATCCTCCTGAGTGCACGCCTGAATCACGCATCGCGAACCTGACCTGGACCACCCCCGCCGACAACGGCGCACCGATTACCGCCTATGAGTTCACGGCGCAAGGACTGCCCGATGTCTGGTCGTTCACGCCAGGAGCGGTGGCGAGTAGCACTCAGCTCACCGACCTCGAGAATGGTCGTTCGTACGCGTTCCGTATCCGGGCCGAGAACATCGCCGGCTGGGGCGACTGGTCTGAGTACGCACTGGCGTGCACCCCCGACATCGAGCCCGAGCGCCCCGCACCTCCGCAGGTCACCCACGGCGACGGCTGGCTCGAAGTCACCTGGACCGAGCCTGCCAACGAGGGCAGCGAGATCACCGAGTACGAAGTTCGCATCGGCGGCGGCAGCGTCCAGACCAGCACCGACACGTTCTTGCGTTGGACCGGGCTCGACAACGGCACCGACTACACATTCCAAGTCGCGGCCCGCAACGCCAAGGGCCTCGGTGAGTTCTCGACTGCGTCGACGCCGGAACACCCATCAACAACACCCGCTGCTCCCGTTATCCAGGCCACGACTCGCGCCGATCTCGTTGGCGCCCAGGCAAGCGGCATCCTCGAAGTCAACTGGACGCCCGTGCCGGTCTCCCAAGACGGTGGCGACACGATCACCGAGTATCGGATCGAGCTTCGCATCGTCGGTAACAGCGACACCACGACTGCCATTGCCCCAGGTGCGAACACCAGCTCGTACGTCTGGTCAGGGCTGCCGAATGGCCGCGATTTTGAGTTCCGGGTCTATGCCGTCAACCGCGACGGTGACTCGCCGCCATCAGGTTGGTCTGCTGCGCTGCGCCCGTGCACCGTTCCCGCAAGCCCGCCGACGGTGAGCGCCGCGGCCGGGGACACCGACGCACAGGTGACCTGGGTCGTGCCGACCGACGATGGTGGTTGTGCAATCACCGACTACGACGTTCGCATCTCAGGGGAAACGCAGACGTCGACGACGACCGAGAACTTCTTGACCGTGACGGGTCTCACCAACGGCGTTCCCTATGCGTTCGAGGTACGGGCGAACAATGTGCTCGGCGGGTCGACGTGGACGCAGAGCAATTCGGTGACGCCACGTGGCTTGCCGATCTGCGGCGGCGGCTTCCAGCTGACCACCATCGACCTCACCGGTGCGACGTTCACCTGGAACGAAGCCAACGCCAACGGCGCTGCGAACCTGGCCTACGAGTTCAACGTCAACGGTGCTGGTTGGCAAGCGGCAGGATTCGACGGGCATCACATCATCACGTTGGCGAGCGACACCCAGTACCAACTGCAGATGCGAGCGACGAACGACCTCGGTGCAAGCGGGACGTGTGGAACGGCGAGCTTCCAAAGCTGCCCGAGCGCGCCGCCAGCACCCGGTAAACCGACGATCAACGCGGACATCGCTGCGGCGACCGTCGATGTCGAGTGGCAGGCCGTGACGATTCCGTGCGGTAGCCAGCCGCAGGTCACCGCCGACTTCAATATCGAACGCTACGAATACGACATCGAGCACGATTCGGTGATCGGGGTACCTCTGATCGGCGGAAGTCGCCAAGGGACGAACTACTTCGCCCGCGCCTTCCAACCAGGTGACTCCTTCCGACTGCGAGTCCGTGCGTGCTACTTCACTGCCTGCGGCGCATGGAGCCCGTGGACTGACACCGTCGACTTCCCTCAGCAAGGCACGGTGACGATCAGTGTTGGATCGCCGGCGCAATGGTCAGACGACCCGTCGACGGCCGGACAGCCGAACTCACTTTGCTACCCGAATGTTGCGATCATCTCCGCCGGCGGCGACCCGAATCAAGGTTGCTACTACGTTCGCATCGTGCTCGAAGGATTCACCGGCCAGGTGTCGGTGCACTGCTATCGCACGACGAACAACGACGAGTCGCCCTGGAATGGTGAATGGGCCTACTACGGCGGCACCAACCAGGACGCCTCGTGGTTCGCCGCATCAAACAACGCGCAGATGTGCTCCTACACCCAGGCTGGTCGAGCCGTCGCCGTCGTGGTCAATGGATCACTCTCCGGGCAACCGAACCGCACCCTGGACCTGCCAAGTCCGGCGGTTGTCTCGAACATGCTCGACCCGTGGCCGACTAACTGATGACCCACCGGATGACCGCGTAGGCTCGCGGCCGGCGACCGAGGGACTTCTGTGCACATCGAGGGGCTCGACAATCTGACGCCCGAAGGTTCGGGTGGCTTCAGCCAGGTCTTCCGCGCGACCGAAACCAGTTTCGACCGCACGGTCGCGGCCAAGGTCCTCAACTTCCGCCTCGACGACCCCGAGGACCGCATCCGCTTCGAGCGCGAATGCCAGGCGATGGCCCAGCTCTCGGACCATCCCTACATCGTGCCCCTGTACTCCACGACCTATACCGACGAGGGCTACCCCGTCATCATCATGGAGTTCTTCACCGGCGGCACACTCTGGGCTCAGGCTCGCAAGGGCGCAGGCCTTGAGCGACTTCTT
>CALDGN010000030.1 GCA_937942965.1 uncultured Acidimicrobiales bacterium
CCATCCCCGGCGGCCATCGACTGCCGGTCAAGTCTCGGTTCGTGCGCGACGGCGACTCGACTTCGACCGAAGTCTTCGATCCCGACGAGTACCCGATCGACCAGGCGGTTGCGCTTCCAGCAACGCCAGGGACGCTTATCTTGCTCGATGGAGCGCTGCCCCACTGGAGCGACGCAAACCGCTCAGAGAAGCCACGACAGGCGTTCACGCTGCACGTGGTCGACGGCGCGACCGAGTGGAGCGAACGCAACTGGTTGCGCCGCTCCCCCGATCTTCCGTTCCGTGGATTCGAGCCAGTCCCGAGCTAGGGAATCTCGACAACAGAGCGCAGCACTTCGCCACGCTCCATCTTGTGAAAGGCCTCTTCGACCCCATCGAGGCCGATCGTCTCGCTGACGAAACCGTCCAAGTTCAGGCGGCCTTGCAGATACAGGTCGATGAGCATCGGGAAGTCACGGCTGGGCAGGCAATCGCCGTACCAGCTCGACTTGAGTGAGCCGCCACGACCGAACACTTCGATCAGTGGAAGCTCGATCTTCATGTCCGGAGTCGGCACCCCGACGAGCACCACGGTGCCGGCGAGGTCACGGGCGTAGAACGCCTGCTCGTAGGTCGCAGGCAAGCCGACGGCCTCGATCACCACATTGGCGCCGTTGCCGTCGGTGAGTTCGCGAATGCGTTCGACGACGTCTTCGGAGCCTGCGTTGATCGTGTGGGTTGCGCCGAATCCCTTGGCCCATTCGAGCTTCTGGTCATCGAGGTCCACAGCGATGATCTTGCTGGCGCCAGCGAGCTCGCTGCCGCACACCGCAGCGTTACCCACGCCACCACAACCGATCACGGCAACCGAATCGCCTCGGCCAACGCCACCCGTGTTGATGGCAGCACCGATGCCGGCCATCACACCACAGCCCAGCAGGCCAGCCGCAGCGGGCGAGGCAGCCGGATCGACCTTGGTGCACTGACCAGCGGCGACCAGCGTCTTCTCGGCGAATGCGCCGATGCCGAGCGCTGGACTCAGCTCGGTGCCGTCTTCGAGCGTCATCTTCTGAGTCGCGTTGTGGGTGGCGAAGCAGTACTGGGGCTCGCCGCGGTTGCAGGAACGGCAGTCGCCGCACACGGCCCGCCAGTTCAGGATCACGTAGTCGCCGGGTGCGACCTCGGTGACGTCGTCACCGACGGCTTCGACCACGCCTGCGGCCTCGTGGCCGAGCAGGAATGGGAACTCGTCGTTAATGCCGCCCTCGCGATAGTGCAGATCGGTGTGGCAAACACCGCACGCCTGCACCTTGACCAGTGCTTCGCCGGGCCCAGGGTCGGGAACAATGATCGTCTCGAGCGTGACGGGTTCGCCGACTGCCCTCGCAACTACGCCTTGAACTTTGTGTGCCATCAGAATCTCGCCCTTCGCGCTTGAACGACGAGACATTAGCCCGCCGCACGCCATGAGGAACGCACGAGCGCTGCGGATCGCAGAGAACCGGAACCACACAGGTGGGGATGGTTCGGAGATGCGGCGAGGGCTCAGTCCAGTTCGGTGAGATACAGCATCGGGTCAACGGCATTGCGGCCGTCGACCCAAACCTCGAAGTGCAGGTGCGGCCCCGTCGAGAGACCAGTCGAGCCGATGAACCCGATGACATCGCCGCGCTTGATCTCGTCGCCGACGTCGGCACCAATCACGCTCATGTGGGCGTACAGCGTGAGCAGCCCGTTGCCGTGATCCAACACCACCGTTTCGCCATAGCCGCCGAACGAGGATGCGATCTGCACGACGCCCGGAGCCGAGGCGTAGATCGGCTCGCCGAAGTTCGCATCGAAATCAAGTCCGTTGTGGTTGCGCACGTAGCCGAGGATCGGGTGCAGCCGCGGGCCGTAGCCCGACACCACGATCGCTGGAATCACCGGCTTGGCGAACAACCCATCGAAGTTCTGGAACTCGGTGACGAGAAACTCAGACTCGGAGATGATGTCAGCGATCTCGCGCGACGCTTGGTCGAACACGCCGAGTTCTTGGGCGAAGCGCCCCTTCTCTTCGCGCAGTTCTGCGACGAGTTCGGCTTCTTCGTTGCGACGCTCGATCTGCTCGGCTCGCACGCGTTCCGTGTCGGCGATGAGTGCTTCGAGGTCTTCGTTCGCGGCAATGGCGCTGTCGAGTGACGCTTGTACCTCGGCTGCGGCCTGGTCGAGCTCGACACAGAGCGAGATCGTCTCTTCTTCGAGGTCGCGAATCAGGTCGATGTTGTCGAGTTGCTCGCCGAGCACGGCTTCGCCATAGCTCTGTACCAACCCGATCTCGGTCGGATCGCCAGCAGACAGCAGGGCAGCCTCGATCGCTTGATCCGTGCCCCCAGTGATGTAGATGTCGACGACCTCGATGCGCAGGACCCGCAGCTCCCGCTGCAGCACCTTGCGCGACTCGAGCAGGTCCTTGGCGTTCTGCGCCCGGCGTGCATCGGCCTCGGCCGCGGCGGCTGTGAACTGGCGCACGTTTCGCTCGGCGGTGAGCAGCCCGGCTTCGAGCTCGGCGAGCTGGTCCTCGACCGTCAGGTACTCACTGGTGGTTTCGCGCAGGAGCGCCAACGCGTCGGCTTCAGCCCCGGCGGCTGCTTCGAAGTTGCCGAGACGGCGCAGGAACTCGACCCGGGTCACGCACTGCCCAGTACCGGCCAGATACGAGTAGCTGTCGAGCTCACGATTGGTGGTGACGCCGGACGGAACCTTGCCGAATGACACGCAAGGATGCTTTGGGTCGAGGAACTCGATGCACTCGCCCGACGCATCGAGGCGATGCAAGCGAGGACACAAGTCGTCACATGGATCGAGTCGGCGTGAAGCTGCCTCGGCCTCGGCTTCTTCGTCGTCGTCTCGAGTCGCACAGTCGACGAGGCGTTGGTTGGCCTCTTCGCAGGCATCGTCCTCGTCGTCACACGACGTGCGAGGGTCTTCGCACGAGCCATCAGCCTCGGCGCCAGCCGCCCGCTGCTCGGCACACTCCTTGACCTGAGCCTGGCAGTACGAGTCAGCGGCGTCGCAGCGAACGATGACCTCGGTGCCCTCGTCACTCTCGACCGTCTCAACGACCAGGCAGCTTCCGCCCACAGGACGAGGCGATCCGTCGGGACAAGACGAGTCGGGAGCAACGCACCGTTTGCCGTCGACGCCGAGCAGCTGACCGTCCGGGCAACCGTCACTCACGCACGTCAGCAAGTCGGCGGTGAGCACCGATCCTTCGGGGCATGTGAAGGTGCGCATGCACTCACCATCGTCACCAACGATCTCGTCGGGAGCACAGCGAGGCGCATCGGCGACACACGTGACGCCGTCAGCTCCCAGGGAGAAGCCTTGGTCGCAGCTGGCAACGCCGCCAGCGTTCGGAATTGGTTCACAGGCGGTACCGACCGCGTTGGGTTGCTGGCCATCAGGGCAGTTGCCCACACCAGTCGGCGGGATATCGACACACACCAGACCAGCAGCGTCGAGACGCTGCCCGACTGGGCATCCGGGCCCGGTGTCGGGCGCTGATTCAATGCAGAACCCGACTGCGTCAAGCTCTTGGCCCGGCGGACACGGATTGTTCGGATCGGTGTTCTGGCCCAGATCCAGCTCGCAGGTGACGCCATCGGCGCTGAGAATCTGGCCATCTGGGCATTGGGTTCCCTGGGCGAACGCCCGATCCGCAGAACCGACCGAGAAGAACGAGACAGTCGCCAAAACGGCAAAGGCCACGAGGACCACAACACCGCGACGAGACCGGCTCATGACCGAGAGACCGGCCTAGACGTCGAGATACCGCGACAAGGCCACGGCAGAGGCTGCAGCGCCAATGAACGCACCCAGCAACACCATGGCGATCCAAATCGTCACGACATCACCGGACGGGGCACGCAGACCGTCGAGCAGGTTGAGGCTCTCCTCGTCACCGAGGCTGGACAGGAAGTTATTCACTACTCGATACATCGGCAGCGTGAGCAATCCCGCAATGAGTCCCTGCAAAACACCTTCGACCATGAACGGGACACGGATGTACCAATTCGACGCACCGACGAGGCGCATCACTTCGACTTCTCGACGTCGCGAAAAGATCGTGGTTCGGATGGTGTTGTAGACGAGCAACATGGCCGCCAGCAGCAAGAAGGCGCCCAGGATCAAGAACTGTCGGTTCAAGTTGTCGCCGACGTTCTCGATCGCGCGAATCGTGTCGATCGCAGCGACAACCTGGAAGACGCCCGGTTCGTCACGGAAACCATCGGCGAGCGCTTCGACGACGCTCGACTCTGCGTTCCGGGGAACGACCCGATACGACGGCGGCATGTCTTCGACCGTCACGCTCTCGCGAATCTGGTCAGATTCTTGGAACAGCGACTGGAATTCGATGAACGCGTCTTGCTTGTCGACGAAACGCGTATCGGCGGCGATGATCTCAGGGTTCGAATCGAGCTTGGCCTTGATCGCATCGATCTCGACCTGCGACGAATCCGGGTTCATGAAGACGATGAATTCAACGCCGTCTTTCCAACGGGCCGTTGCATTCTCGACGGCCGAGCGCACCACGAGGCCGCTGCCCAAGATGAGCAGCGAAATCGCGATCACGACCAGGGTTCCGAGGAACAGGGTCGGGTTGCGGCGAAGGCTGTAGCTGACTTCGCGGAAGATATTGCCGAGACGGAAGTTCATGGCGGCCTACTCGTAGACACCACGAGCTTGATCTCGGGCGAGGTTGCCCTGATCTAGCTCGATCACGCGCTTACGCATCGTGTCAACGATGCCGCGGTCGTGGGTGGCCATAACGACGGTCGTACCCGTCTTGTTGATGCGGTCGAGGAGCTTCATAATGCCGACCGACGTCGCCGGGTCGAGGTTGCCCGTGGGCTCATCGGCAAGCAGGATCAGCGGGCGGTTCACGAACGCACGAGCGATCGAAACACGCTGCTGCTCGCCGCCAGAGAGCTCTTCGGGATAGTTGTGCGCCTTGGGTGACAGGCCAACGAGCTCAAGGATTGCCGGAACCTGGTTCGAAATCACGTGGCGAGGACGGCCAATCACCTCGAGGGCGAAGGCCACGTTCTGAGCCACCGTGCGGTTATCGAGCAGCTTGAAGTCCTGGAAAATGCAGCCGATATTGCGGCGCAGGAACGGGACTCGCCATCCACTCAGGCGGCCGATGTCCTTGCCGGCAACGTAGATCACGCCGCTATCAGGTGTTTCTTCCTTGTTGAGCAACCGCATGAAGGTCGACTTACCCGAGCCCGAAGGGCCAACGAGGAAGACGAACTCACCTTTTTGGATCTCACAGGTGACGTTGCGCAGCGCAACGACATCACCTTTGTAGATCTTGGAGACGTTCTCGAGTTTGATCATTGGGGATGTGCAGAATCGTTGGGGGTGTGGCGGGGGTCCGCGCAAAAGCGCTGCTCTGCAAGCCCGCAAAGGGTACTCGTGGAACACCCTCTTGAGGTGTCATGGGGCCTCGGCACGGCATCGGACCAGCGGCTTGCCACGGGGCCAGTCTCAACTCGTACCTACTTTGGCCGAAGCGTTGAGAGATGTATCGGCGATTGCTTTTCTTGCTGCTCGCCCCGACGCTCGCGATCGTGCTGCTCGTCGGGCTTGCGGCGCGCTCAGAACGAGCGGAAGTTGCCGATGCAAACGCCGTCGCTGACCTCGCGGAGCTTGCCGCACAAGCTGCAGCAGTCGACACCGCACTCGGTGCCGAGACGATTGCGGCCGCCGACGTTGCCGAAGGAGCGTTCTCGGCCGTCATGTTCGAACGCACCGACGCTCGTCTCGCCGACCTCCGTGACCACTCCGCCGAATCGGGCACATCGTCTGGGCACATCGACGCCGCGATCGCACTCGCCGAAGAGACGCTGCGCTATCGCTCCGATGTCGCCGCAGGCGTCATTTCGCCACTGCAAATCGCTGACCGCTATGCGACGGCCCGCACCGCGCTTCGAGACGCCGTGGCTGCCGAAGCCCTCGTCGCCAGCCCGGAACGACGAACGAGTGACGTCACCGCGCTGTTGGCCCTTGTAAATGCGCGATCGGCCCACATCGATGAACGGCTCGGCGTCGCGCTCGCGATTCGCTACGAAACCTGGGCACCGGGCCAGCACGGGGCGGTCGTCGGCGCCCTCGAGCGCCAACAGGTCTACCTCGAAGAGGTCCGAGCGATCGCCCCCGGGCTCGTGCCGGTCGTTGACGAATCCCTCACCGCGGTGCGCCAAACGTTGTTGACGAGTTCGGAGCTACCCGACGTTGAGATGGCCGAGTGGACTCGCTTGAGTATCGGCTGGTCGGCTGCGCTGACCGCTGCAGTCGAGAGCCATGCCGAGCGTGTGTCCGTCGATGCTCGGGCCGCAAGCGACTCAGCCGGGCGAGGCTTCGCGCTCACCCTGATCGCCGCGGCACTCGTTGCGGTACTCGCTGTTGGTTCAGCCCTGTATCTCTCGCTGCGACTTGCCCGCCGCATCGAACGCATCAGCGAGGCCGCCCGCCGCTTGGCCGCCAACCCGAGCCGAACGATTGCACTCAACGATTGCCGCAACGACGATCTTGGCCAGCTCGCTCGAGCGTTCGAAACGATGTCATCGCAAGTGCGCCACGCTTCGGAGCGCCAACGATTCGAAGCCGCCGCGCTCGAAGCCATCGTGCACCAACGGCCGCTATCGGAGATCCTCGTGACCTGTAGCGAGTTGATCGCCCCACGCGGATCGTTCGAGCTCGCCGGCGACGACGCCGTATTCGTCGATACAGGACGTCACGCTCACCTGCTCGACCACCCGGTTGTCGGGCGTGACCCCGAGCTGCGCCTCGCCGCAGACCTCGTGCTCATGGCGCAGCGTCGCAACCGAGATCAGGCCGACCTCGAGCGACGGGCAAACTATGACTCACTGACCGGGCTCCCGAACCGGGCCCACGCAATTCGGGTTCTCGAACGGGCCTGCCTCCGCGCAGACAAGCAGCGGCCAGGCATTTTGTTCATGGACCTCGATGGATTCAAGTCGGTCAACGACGAGCACGGACACGACCGCGGCGACAGCCTGCTGCGCTCTGTCGCCGATCAGTTACTCGCAAACGTGCCCGCCCCGGGCGTCGTCGGCCGTCTCGGTGGCGACGAGTTCATCGTCGTTTACCCCGCAATCGCTTCTGCGGCCGAGCTCGACCAGCGCGCTCGTCAGCTTCGCGGAGCAGTCGCCGCGGTCGCTGTCCCCCGCGGATCGACCATCGATGTCAGTGTCGGCGCAGCCCTCCAACGCGAGGGTCAGGACCACCATCAGCTGCTCAGCGAAGCGGATGCGGCGATGTATGCGGCCAAGGGCACCCCGACGAGGATCGTGATCTCGTCGGAAGCGCTGCGGCTGCAGCAACGGGCGACCCAAGACCGCGAACGCCATCTCATGCACACCTTGATCGATGGCGCAATCGATGCCCACTTCCAGCCGGTCTGGGGCACTCGACGCACCAACATCGTGGCGCTCGAAGCTCTTGCTCGACCTGTGGACGGCTTTGGCCCCGGCGGTCCTGAGCGCTTCTTTGCCGATGCCGAACGCCTCGGCCTCGCACATGCATTTGATCAACGCATGCTCCGACATGTTCTCGAGCAGGTCGCCCGATGGCAGGTCCAAGGCATCGCAACGGTGCCAGTCGCCGTCAATCTTTCGGCCCAGAGCCTGTCCCGAGCGACGTTGGTCGACGACATCGAGCAGCTGCTCGCAATCACAGGAACCGCGCCACACGATCTGATCCTCGAAGTCACCGAAGACGCAATCATTCCCGATCTCGAAGCGACGGCAGCACGTCTCGGTCGACTTCGAGAACTCGGCGTCGGGATCGCAATCGACGACTTCGGCACGGGCTACTCGTCGCTGGCCTACCTCGCCAGGCTCCCATTCGACATCCTGAAGATCGACCGACAGCTCGTGGCGAACATCGACACGGATCACACGAACCGTTCGATCGTCGAGACGGTCATCCGACTCGCCGATGTTCTCGACGTGACCGTGATTGCCGAAGGTGTCGAGCGTGAGGCCGAACGCACCGAACTCGAGCGCATCGGTTGCACCATGATTCAGGGCTTCTTGTTGGCCCGGCCGGAACCAGTCGAAGGCGTCGCAGCGCGTCTCGTCGCAGCCGCGATGGCCAGCACGACGTCGGGCGCACCCATCGAGCAATCCGAGATGGCGGTCACATGATCCCGCACATGATGCGTGCTCGCCCCGGCCATGCACTGCGAGCTGTGGGGGTCGCCATTGCGCTGCTTCTGACCAGCGCATGCGCGTCAGCGAACACCCCGCCCGAGACGGCCGTTCCGCCGCTCACGATCGACCGAACCGCACTCGACGCTCGCGCCGGCGGCACGCCAGTGCTGCAGCTCATCGCACCCGAGCAAGGTGCTCAGGTCACGTCACCGGTCGAGATCACGATCGCCGTTGACAACTACTCGCTCGCGGCCAAAGGCGTCTCCAAGGACGGCGAGGGCCACTTCCATGTCGTCGCCGACACGTGCGTGCGACCAGGCGAAGTCATTGGCGACGACCACACCCACGTCGGCTCTGGCGCCGCGTCGGTCTCGATCGAGCTCGAAGCAGGGATGCACGACCTGTGTCTGCAGCTAGGCGACGGGTTTCACACCGCGCTCGCCATCACCGAAATGTTGTCGATCGAGGTCGTCGACTAGAAGTCCGCCTTTGCTCGCAAGCTCGCAAACGCTTGGTTCAACCCTCCAAGCATGCGGTCCTGGCGAAGCTCAGCACCCTACGAGTCGGCGTTCCCCGCGCGCTGCCACTGGAGGTAGGCCTCCATGAACGGCTGCACGCCACCGCCGAGAACGCCACCGACGTCGCCAGTCTCGTGCTCGGAGCGCAAGTCCTTGACCATCTCGTAGGGCTGCAGCACGTAGCTGCGGATCTGGCTGCCGAAGCCGACGTTTTGGGCCTCGCCGGCGATTTCGGCGATCTCGGCTTCGCGCTTCTTGCGTTCGAGATCGAGCAGCTTGGCCTTGAGCATCTGCATCGCTCGATCCTTGTTCTGGTGCTGGCTGCGCTCGTTCTGGCACGAGGTGACCGTGCCAGTCGGAAGGTGCGTGATGCGTACGGCCGAATCGGTCACGTTGACGTGCTGACCGCCTGCACCTGACGATCGGAACGTGTCGATGCGCAGGTCGCCTTCGTCGACTTCGATGATGTCGCTGACCTCGTCGAAGAGCGGCACGACGCTGATCGAGGCGAACGCGGTCTGGCGCTTGCCTTCTTTGTTGAACGGGGAGATCCGCACGAGTCGGTGGACACCGTTCTCGCTGCGCATCCAGCCGTAGGCGTAGCGACCGCTGAAGGTGACCTCGGCCGACGTAAGACCAGCTTCAGAACCCTCGTGGGCTGACTCGACGGTGACGGAGAAGCCGCGGGCCTCGGCCCATTTCAGGTACATCTTGAGCAGCATCTCGGCCCAGTCCTGGGCATCGGTACCGCCCTCGCCGGACTGCAGCGTAAGCACGACATCGCGTTCGTCGTACTCGCCGCTCAGCAGCGACCGCAGCTCGAGGCTGTCGAAGTCCGTACCGACTGTCGCGACGATGTCTTGGATCTCGGCTTCGACCGAGTCGTCGCCCATTTCGGCGCCAAGCTCGGCCAGCGTCTCGGCCTCGTCGATCTTCTCGGCGAGCCGGTCGTACATGCTCAGGTCGTCAGTGACGGCCGACAGCTCTCCGGTGACCTTGCGGGCTTCTTCTTGGTTGTCCCAGAGGTCCGGGCGAGCGGCCGCGTCTTCGAGTTCGGGCTTGCGCTCACGAAGATCTTCGATTTGCAGATAGGTCTCTGCATCGTTGAGGCGCTTGCGAAGTGAAGCGATGTCGCTGGAAAAGTCCTGCATGAGCCGCGTGAGTAGAGGGATCGGGAGTGTCTAGCCCCGGGCGTGGCAGTGCTTGTACTTCTTGCCAGACCCACAGGGGCACGGAGCGTTGCGAGGCGTGCGCTCCTCGTCGGAGCGTACGACCTGCTTCACGGCGCCCGTCGCATTTGCCGTCACCTGCTCAAGGCCGGTGTCTTCGGCAGCCTGCTGGCCGGCGTTTTGTGCGGCCGCTTGCTTGCGGAAATCGGCCATGGGAGCCACGGCACCTGGGAGCCCGCTCGGCGAGCCGTCGGGTCCCGAGGTCGTCACGCCGCTGGTCGCAGGCGCATCGTCCTCGTTCTCGATCGCGGTGACCTGCACGTGCATCACGTAGGTGACGAAATCGCGCGCAGCTGCATCGAGCATGTTCGAGAAGGCCTCGAAGCCCTCGCGCTGATACTCGACCAGTGGATCCTTCTGACCCATCGCCCGCAAGTGGATGCCCTCGCGGAGGTGGTCCATGTCGTAGAGGTGCTCTCGCCACTTGGTGTCGAGGATGCGCAGCATGACCTGGCGTTCGACTTCGCGCATGGCCTCGGTGCCGATCTCGGCTTCGCGAGTCTCATAGGCGGCGGTGCCGTCGGCCATCAGCAGGTCGTAGATGCCGTCGGTATCGGTGGCGCTGCCGAGATCGTCGGCGGCCATTTCGTTGTCCCACATCAGATCGATCTCGGACATGAGGCCCTCGAGATCCCACTCTGCAGGTTCGTTCGACGGACAGAACTGGCCGATCGTCGAGTCGACTGCTTCGGCGAGGCGCTCAAGCGTTTCGTCGCGAAGGTCTTCGCCGTCGAGGATCTGGTTGCGCCGGGTGTAGATGACCTTGCGCTGCTCGTTCATCACGTCGTCGTACTTGAGGACGTTCTTACGTGTTTCGGCGTTCTTCTGCTCGACCGTGGTCTGGGCTCGCTCCACTGCCTTGGAGACCATCTTCGAATCGATCGGGACGTCTTCGGGGAGGGCTCGGCCCATCACCCAGTCCATCGCGCCGCTCGCGAAGATGCGCATGAGGTCGTCTTCGAGGGACAGGTAGAACCGGCTTTCGCCCGGCTCGCCCTGACGCCCGGCGCGACCGCGGAGCTGATCGTCGATGCGACGGCTCTCGTGACGTTCGGTGGCGAGCACGTAGAGACCTCCGGCGTCGATGACGTCGGATCGGTGGCCCTCGGTGATCGGGGTCCAGTACGCCACTCGGGACTCGTAGTACTCCTGGCCTTCCTCGGAGTCCATCTCGAGACCCTCGGCCACGGTGTCGCGCTCGGCCAGCTTCTCGGGGTTGCCGCCGAGCAGGATGTCGACGCCACGGCCAGCCATGTTGGTTGCGACGGTGACGGCGCCGGGCTGGCCGGCCTGGGCGACGATGTCGGCCTCACGGAAGTGCTGCTTCGCGTTGAGCACCTCGTGTTCGATCTGGTTGTTGCGGAGGAAGGTGGCGAGCGCTTCGGACTTCTCGACCGACGCGGTACCCACGAGCACGGGCTGGCCGTTGGCCACCCGCTCGCTGATGTCGGCGGTAACAGCCTCGTACTTGGCCTGCTCGGTCTTGTAGATGAGGTCTGCCTGATCGAGCCGAGCGATCGGCTTGTTGGTGGGGACCTGGACGACGGGCAGGTTGTAGGTGGTCTCGAGCTCGGCGGCGTCGCTGAGCGCGGTACCCGTCATGCCTGCGAGCTTGTCGTACATGCGAAAGTAGTTCTGCAGCGTGATCGTGGCGAGCGTCTGCTGCTCGTCCTTGATCTTCACGCCCTCCTTGGCCTCGACCGCCTGGTGGAGGCCATCGGACCAACGGCGACCGTCGAGCACGCGGCCGGTGAACTCGTCGACGATCTTCACCTCGCCGTTGTCGAGGAGATAGTCCTTGTCGCGCTGGAACAGTTCCTTGGCTCGAAGCGCCGCCTGGAGCTGGTGGATCAGGTTCTGCTGGACGCCGTCGTAGAGGTTGTCGATCTCGAGGATCTCCTCGACGTGGCTGACGCCTTCGTCGGTGATGGCGACGATGCGCTTCTCTTCGTCGACCTCGTAGTCCTCGTCGCGCGTCAGCTGTCGGACGACGTCGGCGAAGCGGTAGTAGAGGTCGGCCGCGCCGCGGAGCTTGCCGCTGATGATGAGCGGGGTGCGGGCCTCGTCGATGAGGATCGAGTCGATCTCGTCGACGATCGCGTATGCGTGGCCGCGCTGGACCATGTCCTCGCGCGAGCGAGCCATGTTGTCGCGCAGGTAGTCGAAGCCGAATTCGTTGTTGGTGCCGTAGGTGACGTCGCGGCGGTACTGCTCGCGCTTGTGCGCAGGCGAGTTGTTGCCGGGCACGACGAGGCCGACCTCGAGCCCGAGGCGACGGTGGATCTGCCCCATCCACTCGGCGTGGAACGAGGCGAGGTAGTCGTTCACCGTGATGAGGTGCACGCCGTTGCCGGTGAGCGCGTTGAGGTAGACCGGGAGCGTCGAGACGAGGGTCTTGCCCTCGCCCGTCTTCATCTCGGCGACCCAGCCCCAGTGCAGGGCGGCACCGCCCATCATCTGGACGTCGTAGTGGCGCTGGCCGATCTCGCGCCGAGCGGCCTCGCGAACGGTGGCGAACGCCTCGACCATGAGGTCGTCGGTGGACGCCCCGTTGTCGATGCGCTGCTTGAACTCGGCGGTCTTCGCGATGAGGGCGTCGTCGGAGAGCGCTTCGAATTCGGCTTCGAGCGCGTTGACGGGGGCCACCACGCTCTGGATGGCCTTCACGCGCTTGCCGTCTCCGGCCTTCAAGATCTTGTCGAGAAATTTCATGTGACCGCCGAGTCTACCGGTCTGGGGTGTTTGCCCTGGTTCACCGGCCAGGGGTCACGGAGGCGTTCCGACGGCCGCTCTCCGTGACGAGAGGTGAGGCGGTGATGGGGCGTCTATCGCAGGGAGCAGAGCGACGACCGCAGAGAGCGGAGCGACTACCGCAGAGAGCGGAGCGTGCGGACGATCTCTTCGAGCATCGCCTGGAGCGAAGCGACCTCGGTTCGAAAGAAGCGAGCCAGTTCGAGCAGCGATCGACCCGACGAGACCTGGTGAAGGACCTCGACGTGGTGCTTGTTGAGCCCGAACTGATCGGGTTCGCGATCGATGATCGCCGCCAGACTCCGGGCCGCACGACGGTCGACGAGCAACTCACCGCCGGCCAACGTCCGCACCGCGTCGCGCCCGTGGCGCAAGGCCGCCGTCTTCGTGATCGAACCGTGCGCTCCCGCCACCAACGCCGCAGCGGCGTCGTCGTTCGGTCCGGCCAGCGCGAGCACCTTCACCGCCGGCATGGCGGCGACGAGTCGCTCGATGCCGTCGAGCGAGCGAGCGGCCCGCACCGGCGCTGGCACGTCGTCGTGGGGTGCCGACAGGTCGACCGCCAGCACGTGAGGCGTCACCGACGAGAGGATCGAGCCCAGCTCGTTCGGGACAGACGACTCAGCCACGACCGCGATGTCACCTTCACCCTCGAGGTGCACCAGCAAGCGGCGACGGAAGATTCCGTGCCCCTCGCTGACTGCGACCGCGATGGTGGGAGCCATCACGCTCGAGTTTGTGGCGGCGACTGACATGTCTGACCTGTCGGCCGAATCGACCGATTTCTGAAGGCTGACGTCAGGTCAGTTTGGTGTCGATCGAGTCGAGATCGAGTCGAGATCGCGTCGAGATCGAGTCGATGACTCCTGCTCGATGACCCCGACTCGATCGCCCTTACTCGATGTCGATGAGTCCGACGTCGCCGTCGTCCCGGCGGTAGACCACGGCCGGTTCGTTCGTCTCGGAGTTGGTGAAGACGTAGAAGTCGTGGTTCAGCAGGTCCATCTGCAACGCCGCGTGTTCGGCGTCCATGGCAGCGATGTCGAATCGCTTGCTCTTCACGATGCGGTAGACGGGATCTGGATCGTCGTCGCCGAGCAAGGACTCGGGCACGAGGTCGGGTGCGATCTCGGGGCGTTCGCGCTTGCGGTTGCGGTTCTTGACCTTGGTCTTGAGCTTGCGGAGCTGACGCTCGAGCTTGTCGACGACCAGGTCGACGGCGGTGAACCCGTCGGGGGCGGACACCTTGGCCCGGATGTGGTGTCCGTGGCCCTCCATGGTGACTTCGCAGAACTCTTTGTTGCCGATCCTGGGATTCTTCTCTTCCCAGAAGTGCACCTCGGCGTGGTCCATGCCACTCAGGTAGCGGTCAAGCCGTCCGATTTTCTCGACTGCCTGGGTGCGGAGCGACTCCGACACCGTGGTGTGACGTCCGCTGACCGATACCTCCATGGAGGACCTCTCTTCTGTTGTCGTGTGCCACCTCGGTGCGAGGGGCTCGTGGTTCATCGTAGATCCACTCCATCGACCGATGCTGGCGATCCATGAAGGTTGGGACTTTGGTCCCGACCCCAGCGACGAGGCTCGGTGTCGCCCTCCGTGCTGCGTTCGGTGTTCCCTCACTCTGATGGCTCAGTCTCGACGGACCACAGCGAAGGTCGCTGCATCAACAGAGAGTGCGCCGGCATCTCGAACGACCGCGGCCGCACGACGCAGCGACGAGCCGGTGGTCATCACGTCGTCGACCAGCACGACGCGTGGCGGGGATGGTCGAGCGGTGCCGATGTCGGGGCCGACGAGCCTGGCGGAACGATTCCCGCCGCGCTGCGCCAGACCACGCCGCCGGAGCAAGCGAACCAGCGGCGTCTCGAGCCGGGTGGCGACGATCGAAGCCAGGACGCGACCCTGGTCGAAGCCTCTCGTTCGCCGTTGCCCCGGACTCGCCGGTACCCAGGTGACCGCATCGACCGAATCGCCGAGTCCGGCCACCCACGCCGCGTCGGCCATCCGTCCGCCGATCTGTCGTAGGACGTCGCGCCGACCTGCGTTCTTCGCCGCGACGATCAGGCGCCCGACGAGCTCGTCGTAGTCGGCCACCGCGGTGACCGAATCGAGCCCGACGAGTTCGACCGAGGCCGCGGGTTGAAGGGCTTCCCAGCACGAACGGCACACCGTGCGCGCCGCTCGCCCGCACCCGGGACATCGTCGTTCGAAGAACACGCCATCGACGCTACGGACCCCCCGGATCGCCGAGCGCGCCCCGGGCGCGCAATGGGAGCACGTTGAACGCACACAGCAGGCGCATCCATCTCAGCCACCAGCACACGTTCCACCGGCCGTGCGCCTCGTTGCGCTGGCCGATCCGGTGGTGTAGACCTCCCCCGGGTGGAGTACGCCAGCGCAACCGCGCGTCTGGTCGAGCGGGGAGAATCATGAACGAGCATCGAGTGCAGTCGGCGGCGATGGGCGACGGCGTGTCGATCGTCGATCGGGTCCGATCGGGTGGCCTGTTTCTGTGGGTGGTCGCCGGCATCGTGCTGGCGTTTCTGGCGGCCAGCACGGCGCTCGTCGATGCCGTCCCGATCGAGACACAGCTGGGGCCAAGCGCCGCGGCCGGCGTCCTCGCCGACAGCGACCCGCAACCGGAACCGGCGGCGGTGGCAGCGGTCGATCCTGCGTGCAAGTACCCGAACAAGTATCCCGATCCCTGCAAGAAGGATGTCCCTC
>CALDGN010000031.1 GCA_937942965.1 uncultured Acidimicrobiales bacterium
CGGCTGACCTTCGTCGCCGAAGAAGCAGCCGCTGACGAAGCTGCCGCCGCTGAAGAGCTGGCCGAGACGGGCGTCGAAACGCCAGTGCTCGCACTCACGGGCCTCACCATGCTGGCAGCCGGTGGGCTCCTCGTTCGAGCCAGCCGACGGGACTAGCCGCCAGCCGCAGCCACGCCACGTCCCAGGCCACCGAGACTTGCGCTACGAATCCTCGCCGAGCGGGCATCCTGCGTCGTCACAGGAATCGCCTCGGCGGTGGCCACGCAGGTGATCAGCAACGCGCGTCAACGCCTCCCCGACCGCCTCGAGGTCATCACCGAGCACATCGGTGAGCAGTGCCCGGACGAGAACAGCATGAGGCTCGGCAGCAGCTCGAAGCGCGGCTGAGCCTTCGGGCGTCAGAAACGCTTCGACGCCGCGCCTGTCTTCGGTGCTCTTGCGGCGTCCGACCCACGCCCGGTCTTCGAGCCGGGCAACCGTTTGGGACACAAGTGGCGTCGACGCCTCGATCTGAGCCGCCAGCGTTGTCATCCGCATCGACCCACCATGGCCGTCAAGACGCACGAGCACTTCGTACTCGCGGTGCGTCATGGCGTGGTTGGTCGCAAGGTCCCGCTCGAGCTCAGCGTCCAGGATCCGGGCCGTGTCGAGCAACCCTGTCCACGCGCGCAGCTCGACCGAGGATAGAAACCGTCCGGTTCCGTCGAGACGCTCGTCGCCCATGACCGCCGACCGTATCGGTCCGCTCTTCGTTCAACCGCGGATCCCGCCGTAGTGTGGCGCCATGAGCGAGCCTCTTCTCTACGACGTCGCCGATCGCATCGCGACGATCACCTTCAACCGACCCGAGCGAATGAACACAATCACTCGGCGCATGCTCGAGCAGTTCAGCGAACTGCTCCTGCAGGCCGATCGAGATCCCGAAGTGCGGGCGATCATCATCACTGGCAACGGCAAGGCCTGGTGTGCGGGCCTCGACCTGGCCGCCGCACAGGCAGGCGATGCGTTTGAGAACGACGGCAAGCCGACGCTGCCGCCGGGAGAGTTCGATCTTCGCGAGGCACCCCCGATCGTGCTGAACAAGATCGATACGCCGACGATCGCAGCGCTCAATGGTGGCGCAGCTGGCTACGGCATGGACTTGGCGCTCGGCTGCGATCTGCGGATTGCGTCGAACAAGGCGAAGTTGTCAGCCGCCTACACCGCCCGCAACTTGGTGCCCGAGAGCGGCGGCACGTGGCTGCTTCCTCGCATCATCGGCTGGTCCCAAGCCGCCGACTTGTTGTTCACCGCCCGCACGCTCACGGCTGACGAAGCCCTCGATATGGGCTTGGTGAGCGAAGTGGTCGAGCCCGATGCGCTCGGCGACGCAGCCCGCCTGTTGGCCGGCCGTATCGCTGCGAACGGCCCGCTGGCTGTTCGGGCCGCAAAGCGGATGATGCGCCATGCGATGAGCGAAGATTTCGAGGATCACGTGCAACGCCAGTACTTGGCGCTGCTCCCCTTGTTCGCTACCAAAGACTTCCGTGAAGGCATCGCCGCCTACATGGAGAAGCGCGAAGCCGACTTCACCGGCCAGTAGCCCACGCAGCGAGACAAAAAGCGCAGAGCGGGCCGCCGAAGCGACCCGCTCTGTCTCTGTCCGAAGTGCAGCCCCTCTGCCGAGAGCTGTACTCGGGCGATTTGTCAGCCGTAGCTGAGCGGGTGACTAGCCGTTGTTCCGGACGGTGACGGCCATCACGGGTCCACGCCAGTCAAACGAGTCCGGAAGGTCGCCAACACCCTGCAGGGTGGGATGACGGTTGATGCGACCGAAGCCTTCGATCTCAGGCTGATCCTGATCGGTGCCGCCCGGGCCATTGCAGAACGGTGCCGGCACGATGTCGGCACGGTTCTCGGTGTTCAGCTCGGTGCCTGCATCGAATGCCCGCACGTAGAAGGTGCGAGTGTCGCCCTCCCACTGAGGCAGGCGCTGCGAGTCGAGGCCAGCGAAACCGTCGTTGGTGCAGATCACCATCGACACGATGCTGAGTCGGTCCACACCAGTCGTGATGTCAAAGCTGACGGACTCGCCTGGAGCGAGTGGCGCATCGCCGCCGACGCCGCTGACGCCGAGCCCTCGGGCATCGATCGCAGCTTGCAGTTCAGCAGCAAGGACAGGGACACCACCGAGCTCGGCGACAGCTTCGACGCCAGGGCTGGCGGGCTTGCCGAGCTGGAAGACGTCAGCAGCACGAGTATGCGCGGCCCAGTTCGGTGGAGTCAGGTACTGACCGCTCGTGATGTTCTGGATCGTGAGCGAATAGTTGGTTGGTGCGTCGACACGGGTGATCGTCACCTGAGCGACGGAGCCACGCCAGTCGAAACTGAGCGGAAGGTCGCCAACGCCCTTGAGGGTCGGGTGACGGTTGATGCGACCGAAGCCATCGATCTCAGGCTGATCCTGATCGGTACCGCCAGGGCCATTGCAGAACGGCGCGGGCACGATGTCGGCCCGGTTCTCGGTGTTCAGCTCGGTACCCGCGTCGTAGGCACGAACGTTGTAGGTCCGGGTCTGGCCGTCGCGGCCAGGAAGACGGACCGAGTCGAGTCCACCGAAACCGTCATTCGTGCAGATGATCATCGACACGAGACTGAAGCGGCTTTCGGAGCTCGAGAACTCGAAGGTTGTCGAGTCACCGGGAGCGAGCGGGGCGTCAGCGCCGACGCCAGAGACGCCGAGCCCGCGGGCATCGATCGCACCCTGAAGCTCTGCGGCCAAGACGGGCACGCCGCCGAGTTCGGCGACGGCTTCGACGCCGGGGCTCGCAGGCTGACCGAGCTGGAAGACATCCGCTGAGCGGCTATGCGCCGCCCA
>CALDGN010000032.1 GCA_937942965.1 uncultured Acidimicrobiales bacterium
CAAGCTGCCGGCTTCGCTTTGTTGGTCCCGGCTCGCATGGCGTTCACCGTCGACATCGTCGGCCCGAAGCTGATTCCCAATGCTGTCGCCCTCGCCCAGATCTCGATGAACAGCAACCGGGTCATCGGTCCGGCACTCGGCGCAGTCTTCATCGGCGTGTCGTGGCTCGGCTACGCCGGCATCTACCTGCTCGGCGCGGTCCTCAGCTTCGTTGCAGCCGGGTGCTTCCTGTTCCTCGACGCTGGTGAGCCGAAGCCGGGTCGAGTCCAACGGGCCCCGCTTGCAGAACTCGCGGACGGCATCAGCTATGTCCGGTCGGTGCCTTCGGTACGCCTGGTGGTGACACTCGCCGTTCTCGTCACCATGGTTGGTTTCCCCTACGTCGCGTTCTTGCCGAGCGTGTCCGAGGACTTCTTCGGGCGCGGCCCCGAAGGATTCGCCCAGCTGTCCCTGGTGGGCGCATTCGGCGGCCTCGGTGCCGGTTTCTTGGTGGCACGCACCGTGCTTGCGCAAGGGCCGCGCGTGCAGGTCGTATCCGGCGTGGTGTTGGCCGGCGGTCTCGTGTTCTTGGCCTCGGCGCAGAGCTTTGCTGTCGCACTCATTGCAGCTGCGGTGGTGGGCGCGTCAACCGCCGGATTCCAGTCGATGAATGCGACGCTGGCGCTGAGCCTGAGCGACGCGGACTATCACGGCCGTATCCAGTCGATCATGAGCTTCGGCTTCAGCCTGTTCGGCCTCGTGTCCTACCCGCTCGGACTGCTGGCCGACGCGGTGGGTTTGCGGCCGACGCTGATCGGGATGGGCGTCGGTGTCGGCGTGCTCGTCGTCGTGGCTGAGATCCGCTGGCGCGAGTTCCGTACCGAGGTCGTGCCGGTCGCCAGGTAATCTCGCGCCACAGCGACAGGCTTGGGGGCCGGCATGGATGAGCAGTCGACCGCAGGATTGAACGAGCAGACGAAGCGTCCGCTCGGCCAGTCGATGGGCCTTGGCGGTGACCCGAGCAAGCTCGCCGACTACTACAACGACTGGGCGACGACCTACGACCGCGATGTCGGCGAGACCGACGAACAGTACGGGCTACCCGGGTCGGTGTTGATCGCGCTCGATGCAGCCGCCGAGCAGATCCCCTCGCTCCGCGATACCGCCATCACTGTGCTTGACGCAGGCTGCGGCACCGGACGAGTCGCCGTTGCGCTTGCCGCGAACGGCTACAGCTGTATCGACGGCGTCGACCTGTCACCCGAGATGGTGGCGCTTGCCGAGCGCCGGACCAGGCCCGATGGGTCGCCCTTGTACCGCCGCCTTGAAAGTGGCGTCGACCTGACCACGCCGCCCACGGCCGGGTGGGTTGCGCACGCGGAGCTCGTGGTCGTCGGCGGTGTCTTCACGATCGGTCACATTCCGCCGATCGCCATCCACCAGGTGGCCAAGCTCGTGAAGGCTGGCGGCGTCCTCATCACGACCGTTCGCCCTGGCTACTACGACACCACCGACTACGCCGACGTCAGCGCTGCCTTTGCAGCCTCGCCGGCAGCGGACCTGCTGGCCGAGTTCGAGTCGTTGCCGTACACCGAAGACAGCGACGGTCGGTACTTCGTGTACCGCATCAACTGAGCCGATAGATCAGATCTTCGCGGCGAGGGCTTCTTCGACGCGAGCGTCGAGCGCGTCGGGTGCGGTCGACTCGAAGAGCGTGGCGTCGAAGCGGCGCATCTCGCGAACGAACGCATCTTGGTTGATGCGTTCGAGCAGCAGGAACAACAGGTTCTCGCCGGGGTTGATGCGGTCGCCCATGTCCCGCATGTGGTCGTCGTTGACGCCGATGTCGCGGAGCTTGCCCCACAACCCACCGGCGGCCGCGCCGAGCGCACCTCCGGCCAACATGCCGACCGGCCCACCGATTAAGCCGAACAGCGAGCCGTAGAAGGTGCCCGCAGTCGCGCCCTGTCCCGGGCTGATGTCCTTGCTTTGGCGAAGCCGAATGCGGCCGTTGTCGTCCTTGTCGACGATGGCGGCGTCCTCGATTCGGATCGTCTCGGCCTCGGCGATTCGCAGCATGGCGAGCAGGCACTCTTGGGCCTTGAGTGAATGGTCGAAGCGAAGAGCGATGAGTGTCGAGTTGCTGTCAACGGTGGCTTCGGTCATGGGTCCAGGCTTCCTGTGCGTCGGCAGTTCGCGATCGGCGTCAGATCGAACGTACTCGGCTGCACCTCGGCGACCACCTAACGGTTACGGTCCGGGCCATGGATCTGAAGCATCTGTTTGACGTGTCCGGCAAGGTAGCGATTGTGACCGGTGGGTCACGTGGCATCGGCGAGATGATCGCCGAAGGTCTCGTCACCAACGGGGTCAAGACGTACATCACCGCTCGCAAGGCCGAAGCGTGCGACGCCACTGCCGCTCGCCTCAACGCGCTGGGTCATCCGGGCCAAGGCGAGTGCGTTTCGGTTCCGGCTGACATGGCGACGGCCGAAGGCATCGCCTCGTTCGTCGAGTACTTCAAGGAGCACGAGGACAAGCTCCACATCTTGGTGAACAACGCCGGTGCGGCGTGGGGCGCTCCACTCGGCGAGTTCCCCGAACTCGGTTTCGACAAGGTCCTCGACATCAACGTCAAGGCGCCGTACATGCTGAGCCAGGCGCTGCTCGAGCCCCTGACGGCGGCAGCGACGCCCGATGATCCGGGCCGCATCATCATGACCGGCTCGATCGATGGCCTCAAGGTGCCGGTCGGCGACAACTTCTCGTACTCGGCGAGCAAGGCGGGCGTGCACATGCTCGCTCGTCACATGGCCAAGTTCATGACGGACCGCCACATCACCGTGAACTGCATCGCGCCGGGCCCGTTCATGTCGAAGATGATGGCGTACCGCCTCGAAGACGAGGACATGCGCAAGGTCATCGAGGGCGCCAACCCACGCGGCCGCATCGGTTCACCTGAAGATGTGGCCGGAACCGTCATCTGGCTCTCGAGCCGCGCCGGCTCCTATATCAACGGAGCGACCGTCCCGGTCGATGGCGGCATCGCCATGCTCACGTAGTCGCAGTCTCTTAGTGCGCGTCGTGGCGGATGCCGCGACGGGCGAGCAATGCGGCGAAGCCCCAGAGCGCGCCGGCGAGGAAGATGACCCACCGGATACCGGTGAGTTCTGCGATCGCGCCCAGCGTCAGACCGCCTGCGACCTCGCCGAGACCATGGGCCTGGTTGACGAGCGAATGAACCGTGGCGCGGGCAGACGCGGGCGCCTCTCGATTGGTCCAGGCCACGGACACGGGATCGAGCGCCTCGCGGCACGGGTCCTGGAGCGCAAGGCCGATCGCGATGCCGATCGCCGGTGCGATGGCGGCAATGACGGCGCCACCGGCAGAGATGGCGAGCAGAATCGTCGCCAGCATGACGAGCTTGACGCCTCGTTCCAGAGCTTGTTCGGTGACCCAGACGACGGCGACGCCGAGCGCTCCGAGGGTCATGAACAGCAGGCCAGTCCAGAAGATCGAGTCGTCGCCAAAGTCGCCCTCGTCGAGGAACTGTTTGAAGCCGAGTCGGTCGAGGGCCTCGGCACCGATGCCCATCAACACCATGACGCTCACGAGGACACGAAGCGTCGGCACCCGGCGGGTCGTTGCGATGCCCTCGCTCAAGATCTCACGCATCGACTGCGGATGTTCGTCCTCGTCGAACCCGGCACGGAAGTGATCGGTCATCGCCACGGCAAGCCAGATCGTCGTGAGGCCGAGCACGCCGGCACAGATCGCGATAACGAGTCGCAGGTTGCCGCCGCCGAACAATGTGGTGGGCAGGAGCGCGACCAGTCCCGCGACCATGCCGAGTCGGTGGCGGCGGAGCAGGATCGGCGACTTGTCGACGTCGGCGGCATCGGTTCCCTCGGCGAGCCAGGCGGCCTCGTCGGTGAGCCAGGCGACGTCGGCGCCGGACCGGAACGTCCAACCCAGCCCGAAGAGGGCCTGGGAGATCAGCAGCACCCAGTACTCCGTTGTGGCGACATGTAGGAACATCGCCGCGGTCATGATGGCGAACGACAGCACGGTCGACCATTTGCGGCTGAACCGGTCGGCGACGACGCCCGTCGGCACCTCGGAGACAAGCATGGTGATCTCGAGCGTCGTGCCGAGCAGCACGAGCTGGAGCGGGCCGTACCCGAGATCGATTGTCCACCAAACAATGGCGGCCAAGTAGAACGCCCACGTCGCCGCATCGTGGGCCATGCCCATGCCGATGAAGACGCGTTCAGGGTGGCGCCAACGAGTCACTGTGCCACGCTAGTGAAGTGAGCGACTCTGCGACCGAGAGAATCCCGACGCCAGCCGAGGCAGCCCGCCTTGCCCGTGAGCAGGGAGAGAACACGCCGTTTCAGTTTGACCGTTCGACGATCGTGCACCGCACGCCCGAACATCCGGTCCGCGATGGCATCGAAGTGCTCAGCACTGCGTTCAATGCCGACCCGTTCGACCACTTCCGCTGGATGCACGAGAACGCGCCGCTGTACTGGGACGACGTCGAGGGCATCTGGGCGGTCACGTCCCATGCCGATGTCAGCCACATCGAAGTCCAATGGGAGACGTACTGCTCGGTGCTCGGCAGCCGACCGAATAGTTCGGTCCCGTCGATGATCAATATGGATCCGCCGGAGCACACTCGGCGGCGGCGTCTGGTCAGTTCCGGGTTTACGCCTCGCCGCGTTCGAGCCCATGAAGACTTTCTCCGCGAGACGATCCGTGGCCTGATGGATGCGGTCGAGGAACAAGGTTCCTGCGACTTCGTCAACGACGTCGCCAAGTCGATCCCGCTCCAGATGATCGCCAAGCTCATGGGTCTGCCCGCCGCCGACGAGGACAAGCTGCTGCACTGGTCCGATCTGTTCGCCACGGGCGGCGAAGACATCCGCGACGAGGTCGTGAACGCGGTCTTCGAATGGATCGAGTACATCGTCGGCCACTTGGGTACACGTACCGATCCCGATGCCGAGGACCTCATCAGCCTGCTGATCCATGCCGAGGGCGATGCGCTCTCGACCGACGATCTGATCTACGAGACCATGCTGATCCTGGTCGGCGGTGACGAGACCACTCGCCACGTCATGTCGGGTGGGCTTGAGGCGCTCTTGTTGCATCCCGAGCAGTTGGCGATGCTGCAGGCCGACCGATCGCTGCTGCCGAACGCGATCGAAGAGATGCTGCGGTGGGTGACACCGGTGCGCAACATGAACCGCACCGCCACTCGCGACGTCGAGCTGAACGGTCAGCAGGTCCTGGCAGGTGACCGGCTGTTGCTGCTGTATCAGGCCGCGAACCGTGACCCAGCTGTCTTCACCGATCCGTACTCGTTCGACATCACCCGAGCCGATGCCAAGGATCATGTCGCGTTCGGTGCGAACGGACGCCACTTTTGCCTTGGCGCCCAGCTGGCACGACTCGAGCTCCAGGTGCTGTTCGAGGAAGTGCTCGACCGCTGGCCCAACATTGCGCTGGCCGAACCTGGTGGTCCTCGCCCCGAACGCAGCGGCAACTTTGTCCTCGGCCTCGAAGACCTGCCGGTCACGTTCTAGTCGCAGCAGTTTCTAGGCTCAGTTCGTGGCTTCGCTCGATCTCGAATTTGTCCGCTCACACTTCCCGGCGTTCTCGCTCCCCGAATACGGCGGTCAGTCCTTCTTCGAGAACGCGGGCGGCTCGTTTGCCTGTCAGCAGACGATCGACTCGCTGCACCGCTACTACACCCACACCAAGGTCCAGCCGTACGCGTCGTATACGCCATCGGCGACCGCGGGCGAGCAGATGGATGCGAGCCGATCCCGCTGGGCCCAGGCGCTCGGCGTCGCCACCGACGAGGTCCAGTTCGGCCCGTCGACCTCGATGAACACCTATGTGATCGCCAAGGCATTCGGTGAGCTCCTCGGCCCTGGCGACGAGGTCATCGTCACGAACCAGGATCACGAGGCGAACACTGGCGCGGTCCGCCGGATGGCCGAAGCGACTGGCGCGACCCTGAAGGAGTGGCGGGTTGATCCCGCGACTGGCCTCCTCGACCCCGAACGCTTCGGCGAGCTGCTCAGCGACAAGACGAGACTCGTGAGCTTCCCGCACTGCTCCAACATCGTTGGCCAAGAGAACCCGGTTGCCGAGCTGACCGCTGCAGCCCGGGCCGTCGGCGCTCGCACGATCGTCGACGGCGTGTCGTTCGCGCCGCATGGGCTGCCCGACGTCGCGGCCCTCGGAGCCGATCTCTATCTCTTCAGCCTCTACAAGGTGTATTCGGTACACCAGGGTCTGCTCGTCACCCGCAACGGCATCCTCGACGAGCTGCCGAACCAGGGGCATGTCTTCAACGCCGACAAGGCCGCCAAACGATTGACGCCGGCCGGCCCCGACCACGCACAAGAAGCTGCGGCTGGCGCGGTCCTCGACTACGTCGAAGCTACGGCAGCCCACCACGGCAAGGGCGCCACGACGCTGCGAGAAGCCGCCGCGGCGACGTCGACGCTGTGGCAAGAGCACGAACACGAGTTGGCGGCGCCGGTGCTCGACTTCCTCGCGAACCACGACGGTGTGCGGCTGATCGGGCCCGTCGAGAGCGTGTCGCCGAAGCTGCACCGATGCCCAACGATCGCGTTTGTGCCGCGGGCGAAGACCTCGGCCGAAGTTGCGAGCGAGCTGGTTTCCCGCGGGGTCATGTGCGGCAACGGCGACTTCTATGCCGGACGTCTCCTCGAAGGCGTTGACGTCGATCTCACACACGGCGTCGTGCGGGTGTCGTGGGTGCACTACACCGATCAGGCCGATATCGATCGGCTGCTGACCGGCCTCACCGAGGTGCTTGCCTGATGAGCGCGGGCGGCGGCGAGACGCCCTTGTCATGGCGCAATCAGGTTGTGCCGGTCGGGTCGCTGCCCGCGGTCGATGCGGCACCGTTCGAGCGTCTTGAGCCGCGCTATCTGACCCAGCAACGGGTGATCTGGGCGATCCTCATCGGGCTGCTGCTTGTCGGCGGCATCGTGGCCATGGTCCTCACGGGACCGCCGATATGGGTCTGGGCAGTTGCCGTGGCGGGCGCCCTGGTGCTGTTCGGGCTCGCCTGGATGCTCGAGGGCCTCGCCTACGACTACCGAGGCGTCCAGCTGCGAGAGCACGACGTTTCGGCCAGGCGCGGGCTCATTGGCCGAAGCACGATCTCGGTGCCGTTCACTCGGGTGCAGCACGTGACGCTGGAACGGGGCGCCTTTGACCGGCTCTTCGGGCTGGCACAGGTTGTTATCTTCACCGCCGGGGCACTCGCCGCCGACGCACGCGTCAAGGGTCTGACGCCCGAGCGGGCTGAGCGACTGCGAGAGGGCATTATCAATCGCAGCAACCTGGCGACCACCGACGATGACTGACGGCCCCTCGGTGCCGCCCGATCCCACGTTGCCTGAACCATCACGGCTCGACCCACCGCCGCCCGTCGATCCGATCGCTGCGGACCGCGACGCATTGCGCGAGCCCCGGCGAGTGTCACCGTTCGGTCCGGTGTTCCTCGCCTGGGCCGTGATCCGCCAGATCGGCTTCCTCAACATCGGCATCTTCACCGCCGTCGTCGGTTCTCGGAACTTCCAACTCGTCGGCCTGGCCGCCTCGGTCGGACTGATGGTCATCGGCGTCGCCCGCTGGTGGCGGTTCACCTATCAGCTCGAACCGAGCGACGAGGGCGACCAACTCATGACGCTTAGCGGCGTGTTCGGCCGCAACCGAACCTCGGTCCCGCTCGACCGGATCCAAGCCGTCTCCACTCGCCAGAACTTGCTTCACCGCATGGTGAACCTCGTCGAAGTCAATGTGCAGACCGCCGGTTCCCTCGGCGCCGAGGTGCAGCTCACCGCCGTGCGCCCTGCCGTGGCCGAACAGATCCGCCGACTGTCGACGGCGACCACAACATCGGGCGAAACGGCCGAGGCGGTCGCCCCGTCCGAGGACACCGGTCAGCCTCCACTTCCACCCGAAGCCGATCCGGTTCTTCGGCGCTCGCTCCAAGACATCCTCGTCGTCGCCGTTACCCGAAACCCGCTGGTGTTGCTGGCCCCGATTCCGCTTGCGGCGGCGCTCGGCGTCGAAGCCGAAGAGTTCCTGTCCCGCTTCTCGGATCAGGCTGGCGAGGTCGTCGAGGGCATCAGCGGATCGGTGCTCGGCGTGGTGTTCGCGACCGTGATCGTCTTGCTCCTGTCGGCGCTCGTCTCCATCACGTTCGTCGTGCTGCGACTCTTCGACCTTCGGCTGTTCATCGACGGCGCAGGACTGCGTCGCCTGAGCGGCCTGGTGAGCCGCACCGAGGTGACCGCGTCTCGCGAGCGTGTGCAGCTCGTCGCCGTACGGACCAATCCTCTGGAGCGGGTGCTCGGCCTTCGCGAGCTCGTGCTGCCCGTCGCCGGTGGGGGAGCCGTGATCCAGGTCGGCAATTTGGCGCCGGCTTCGCTGCAGCTTCCGGGCACCAGGCCCGAAGAACTCGAGCGCGTCACCGACGTGGTCCTCGGCAAGGACCGGCACGATGAACCCGGACACCAGACATCCCGAGGAATCTCGCCGCTTGCCGTGCGCCGGTGGACGCTCTGGGGAGGCGCCTTGCCCGCTGTCGCCGCGGCAGTCGGACTGTGGTTCCTCGTCGGCTGGGTGTCGCTGTTCGCCGTGCTGTGGGTGCCGCTCATGTGGGTGCTCGCCCGCATGCGCTGCCGCAGCTGGCAGTGGAGCCTCGGGCCCGAGACGCTGCGGATTCGCAACGGCGTCATCGGCGAGGTTCGGCGAGACATGCCGGTCCGCAAGGCACAGAACGTCGTGATCGATCAGGGCATCTTCCACCGCCGCCACGGGCTGGCCGACGTCAAGGTGCGGACGGCATCGCGGGTGCAGATGGTGGTGCCGCTTCTGCCATTGGCCGAGGCCCGTGCCGTCCGCGACGAAATCCTCTACCGGGCTGAGACGGACCCTCGCCCGTTCATGTAGCGACGATCGGCCACGGTGTTTCGGCAACGTCGGGCTCGACCCAACCGAGACGAGCCTCGGAGCTGAACAGCACGTCACGCGTCCAATACACGAGCGGCGCTTCGCGTCCGCACGATGGTGCTTCGAGCACCGCATCGAGCTCGGTCGCTCCGGCTGCCATGGCCTCGGAGACAGCGGTGACGTAGAAGCGGGTCAGTGTCTCGTGGTAGCCCGAGGTGGCCGAGTTCTCGATGCCGATGCCGCAGTTGTGGGTCTGGATCGCCTCGCGCAAGAAGTCGAGCGTCTCTGCCGGGGACCGGGTTTGGAGTGCTTGGTGACAGGTGATCAGGTGGGCCTCGTGTGTCCACTCGCCTTTGCCAAGTCGACCGTTGATGAAGTCTTCGAAGATGGCTTCGGGCGTGCGAGTGGTTTCCATGGCCACAGTGTGGCCGGTGCCTGCGTCGGGCGTGACAGGTTTTCGCCCGGTCCGCGCCCGGTAGAGACGCCGGTAAGTCTCTAGCGTGGTCGCCGTGCCCCTCTTTGTCGTTCGGCTGCTCGGGTTGCTTCTGCTCGCAGTTGCGTTTCCTGTCACCGCCAGCGCCCAGCAGACACCCCTCGATATCGATGCGGTCAACGACGCGCTCGGTGTCGGCGTCAATCTGGGCAATGCGCTCGAGGCGCCTCGAGAAGGGGACTGGGGTCTGACCCTGCAGGCCGAGTACTTCGAGCTGATCGCCGATGCGGGGTTCGCCCATGTGCGGGTGCCGATCAAGTTCTCGGCCTACGCCGACGATGCACCGCCTTACACGATTCCGGAGAGCGATCCGACGGTGCCCAACGCGTCGAGCCTGTGGGAGCGCGTCGACTGGGTCATCGACCAGGCCGAAGCGAACGGGCTCTATGTGATCGTCGATCTGCATCACTACGACGAGCTTCACGAGGACCCGGCCGCGCACCGCGATCGCTACCTCGCCATCTGGAATCAGATCGCGACCCGCTACGCCGACGAAGGTCCGCTCGTGCTCTTCGAGTTGCTGAACGAACCCAACGGTGCGTTCGATGCCGAGCCACAGCTGCTGAACGATCTGCTCGCCGATGCGATCGCGGTCGTGCGAGCCACGAATCCGACTCGCCCCGTGCTCGTCGGTCCCGGTGCGTACAACGGCATCGGTGCGCTGGACGAGTTGGCGCTTCCTGCCGATCCGAATCTGATCGTCAGCGTGCACTTCTACGACCCGTTCCCGTTCACCCACCAAGGCGCCGAATGGACCGACCCGATTCCTCCAGCCCCGGCCGCGTGGGAAGCCGACCTGCTTGATCTTGGCGCCGGTTGGCAGAACTGGTCGTGGGACACGACGTTGTCCCCGGGCCTCGATGCGATGACCGTCCAGTTCGACCGCCAGTGGGCTGGCCTTCAGTTCGCCCACCCGAGCGCGGGCCTCGATCCCGACACGCTGCGCATCGACATCGTCGGCGCGGCGGACCAAGAAGTCATCGTCCGGTGTGGACGCATCGAGCCAGTCGACGGACTTGATGACATCGACGTGGCGACGCTGATGATCGATGACGTGGCCAACGTCGACGTGCTCGATCTCACGGCGTGCCGGAACGACACCGATCGCATTGTCTTCATGAACGCGGCGCCGAACGCGAGCGAGATCACCGTTCGCTCTGCCGAGCTCTGCTTCGGCGACGGCCGCTGCGACCGCATGGTCGAGACGGGCGCCCAAGTCGTCACGAGCAGCTTCGATGGTGCCGCTCGCTGGGCGACCGAGCAGGGGCGCCCGCTCCACGTCGGCGAGTTCGGCGTGTACTCCGCAGGCGGACTGGCCGACCTCAGTGAGCGAGTCGAGTGGACGGCGGCAGTCCGCCAAGCTGCCCGCGATCGAAATATGTCGATGAGCTACTGGGAGTTCGGTGCCGGGTACGGGGTGTACGACCCGGTCGCCTCGGCCTGGGTCCAACCGCTCGTTGATGCGCTGCTCGCCGGAGAAGGCCCGAGTCGAATCCCGACCGGCGATGTGAACTGCGACGGCCTCGTCGACATCATCGACGCACTCATGATCGCCCAGTACGTCGCGGACGTTCGCGGCGAGAGCAGCTCGTGCCCGCTCGGCAACGCTGCCTCCGAGCTCAACGCCCCAATGGGCGACATGGACCGCAACCTGATCCTCGACATCATCGACGCAATGCTCATCGCTCGGTGCGTCGCCCAAGTCTCCGAGATCGCCTGCCCCACCGGCTGAGACCTACGATCGGCGCATGCGCGTCGATGATCCCCAACTCGCCGATCACTACGTAAGCGAAGGCTGGGTCATTGTCGAGGGTCTCGTGTCCGACGAGGAACTCGATGCGGTGCGCAACGAGCTTCCACGATTCGCACACGGCGATTACCCGGTGGCCAATCCGGCCGACCCGCCGGTTGTCGAGTCGGTGCTGGCCGTGCACTTCCCGCACTGGGTGAGCGAGACCGTTGCCGACATGGTCGTGCATCACGGCATCGCAAGCGTGCTCGAGAAGATCACCGGTGCTCACCTGCCGTTCTGGGATGGCCGGGTCAAGTGCATGCAAACGATGTTGTTCGCCAAGCCGCCTGGACTTCCCGGACAGGCGTGGCACCAAGATGAGCGCTACATCCCGACCCGTGACCGTTCGCTCGTCGGCGCGTGGATTGCCCTCGACGATGCCGACGAAGACAACGGCTGTCTTCGGGTGTTGCCGCAGTCGCATCGGCCCGGGCGGCTCTACCCGCTGCGGGATCACGGCCGACCCCACGATTTCGATCCGGGCGAAGAGGCGTTCGGCTTCGATGAGATGATCGGCGGAGGCGAGGTCCTTGTCCCGGCCAAGGCCGGTGACGTCGTGTTCTTCAACGGGTACCTATTGCACCGGAGCAAGCGGAACGCCTCCGACGATCGCTATCGCCGAGCGCTGGTGAATCACTATTGCTCGGCCTGGTCGCCGCTGCCGTGGCTTGTCCGCGAAGGCCATGACATCGGTGTCGCCGACTACCGAGCAATCGTGCCGGTCGTCGGTGAGGACCCGTATCCCGAGCGCGGCATCGAAGATGCCCCCGGCACGGTGTTCCTGCGACCGGCGTCGGGGCACTACACCGACGCCCAAGAGATCATCAGCGACGATCCGCAAGCGGGTCAGCACGAAGACGGCCAGCACGAGGTGGCTCAGTCATGACCGACATCGACCTGCTCGCAGTGGCTTCGTTCGAAGGGAGCCAGCCGCACGATCAGTTCGAGTGGTTGCGTGAGAACGCGCCGGTGTATCGCCACGCCGAACCCGACGGCCCGGGCTTCTGGGCCGTCACGCGGCACGACGACGTCAAGCTGGTGGGGCGCAGTCACGAGCACTTCTCGTCCCAGCCCACGGTCATGATTCCCGACGCCGAGACGACGGGCGCTATGACGGGCGACCACACGATGATGCTGATGGCAGACCCGCCGCTCCATACACGGATGCGTCGCTTGGTCTCTCGTGAGTTCACACCCCGGGCCGCGGCGGCCCTCACGCCACGGGTGGGCGAGCTTGCGACCCGGATCGTCGATGCCGTGATCGAGCGGGGCGAGTGCGATCTCGTCACCGATCTGGCGGGCGAGATGCCGAGCTTTGTCATCGCCGATGTGCTTGGCATTCCGCTCGACGAAGGTCGAGAGCTCTACCACCTGACCGAGGCCCTGCATTCGAGCGAAGAGGTCGTTTCGTCCGAGGAACGCCAGGCCGCGGCGATGCAGATGTTTGCCCACAGCCAGCGGGTCTGGGGAGAGAAGCGGGCCGATCCGGGCGATGACCTGGCGACGCTGCTCGCGCACGGCGAGGTCGCGGGCGAGCCAGTCGACGAGATCGACTTCTTCCTCTGGTTCATGCTGCTCGTCGACGCCGGTGGTGACACGACCCGCAACCTGGTCGGTGCGGGCTTCCAGGCGTTGTTCGAACACCCGGCCGAGTTGGAACGACTGCGGGTGAACGTGGTCGACGGTGACGGTTCGCTCATGGCGACGGCAATCGAAGAACTGCTGCGCTGGACCAGCCCGGTGATCTACATGCGTCGTACCGCCACGGTTGCAACCGAGCTCGCTGGCCAAGCGATCGAGGCGGGCGACAAGGTCGTCATGTACTACGGCGCGGCGAATCGCGACCCACGGGCGTTCGATGACCCTGAGCGGTTGGATCTGGGGCGTTCACCGAACCCGCACGTCGCGTTCGGAGGTGGAGGACCGCACTTCTGTTTGGGCGCGCACCTGGCCCGAGTCGAAATTGCGGCGCTGCTGCGCGAGATGCTCACCCGGCTCGACGGTCTGGAACCGACCGCCGAACCGGAGTGGATGCCGAGCAACTTCATCTACGGACCAACCCAGCTGCCGGTTCGATTTACACCGGCCTAGGAAGGTCCGCAGAGAAGCTGCGACTCAGAAGGCGACGGCGAGTACGTCGTCGATGGTCGACGCGAAGTGCAGCTCCAGATCCTCGAGCACATGCTCGGGAACATCGGCTGCGTCTTCGCGATTGCCTTCGGGAAGCAGCACATGCTTGACGCCTGCTCGGTGCGCAGCGAGCACCTTCTCCTTGACGCCACCGATCGGCAAGACCCGTCCGTGCAGCGTGACTTCGCCGGTCATGGCGACGTCGTTGCGCATGGGTTCACCGCGAAGCAGTGAGACGAACGCTGTTGCCATCGTGACGCCTGCGGACGGCCCGTCCTTGGGGGTCGCCCCGGCGGGGAAGTGCACGTGCACGTTGCGATGGAGGTCGGCTGGGTCCAGTCCAAGCTCGTCTGCGTTGGCCCGCAGGAAGGAGAGCACGATCTGGCCCGACTCTTTCATCACATCGCCGAGCTGGCCGGTGAGCGTGAGCGTGCCCGGTCCGTCGCCGTGGGTCGGCGATGCGGTCACTTCGACGAACAAGACGTCTCCGCCAGCGCCGGTCACAGCTAGGCCAGTCGCGACGCCCGGGATCACCGTTCGTTCGGCCGGATCCTCGCGCATCGCCGTGCGCCCGAGGGCCGGTCGCAGATCTTCGTCGTCGACCTCGACGGCGTCGAGATCGGGATTGCGGACCAGCTCACTGACGGCTCGTCGGACGAGCCGGTCGAGTCGCTGTTCGAGCCGGCGGACGCCAGCCTCGCGGGTGTAGTCACCGACGACGGTGCGGATGAGTTCGTCGCTGATCGTCACTTCGTCGGCGGTGACGCCGTTGCGTTCGAGCAGGCGGGGGAGGAGATGGTCACGGGCGATCGCGACCTTTTCGTCCTCGGTGTAGCCGTCGACCGGGATGATCTCCATGCGATCAAGCAGCGGCGCTGGAATGGTGTCGAGCACATTCGCCGTTGCGATGAACACGACCTCGCTCAGGTCGAGTTCGGTCTCGAGGTAGTGGTCGCGGAACGTCGCGTTCTGGGCCGGGTCGAGGACCTCGAGCAGTGCGGACGACGGGTCGCCTCGCCAGTCGTTGCCGACCTTGTCGATCTCGTCGAGGAGGATCACCGGATTCATCGAGCCGGCATCGATCATCGCCCGGACGACGCGCCCGGGGCGGGCGCCGACATAGGTGCGTCGGTGGCCGCGGATCTCCGCCTCGTCTCGAACGCCGCCGAGCGACATGCGGACGAACGTGCGGCCCATGGTCTCGGCGATCGATTCACCGAGGCTGGTCTTGCCGACGCCGGGAGGGCCGACGAGTGCCAGGATGGCGCCGGAACCTCGGCGTCCCTTTGACGAAGCGGTATCTGCGGTGTCGCCGGCTCGTTCGCTTTGGAGTTTGCGCACGGCCAGGAATTCGACGATGCGTTCTTTGACCTTGTCGAGGCCCGTGTGGTCGGCATCGAGTTGGTCTTGGGCGGCAGTCAGGTCGAGTGTGTCGATCGTCCGTTCACCCCAGGGCAGCTCGAAGACGGTTTCGAGCCACGAGCGGATCCAGCCGCTCTCCATCGATTGATCGCCCATGCGTTCGAGGCGGTCGAGTTCCTTGTGCACCGCGGCCACGGTGGCGGTGGGCATCGGGCCGGGTGCGTCCTCGGTGCCGGCGAGTTCTGCGAGCTTGGTGCGGTACTCGGCGATCTCGTCGTCGGAGCCTTCGCCGAGCTCTTCGCGAATCGACTGCATCTGGCGCCGCAGGATGGCTTCGCGCTGATCCTTTTCGAATCCGTCGCGCACGGTCGAGTTGATGTCGTTGTCGACCTCGGCCTGGGCTAACGCGGACTGGGCCCATTCGAGTGCGAGCGCGATGCGTTCGTTCGGGTCGATGGTTTCGAAGAGCTGCTGGCGTCGTTCCTCGTCGAGATCAGGCCACCAGGCAAAGGTGTCGGCCAATGCGCCCGGGTCGTCGATGTCGTCGAGCATGCCGGTCATGCGTCCGCCGCCGACGAGCTTCAGGAGCGCGTTTGCGACCGTCTTGTATTCGGCGGCGGCAGCCCGGGCCTCGGCAGTCGGTTCGGGCACGTCGAGTTCGGTGACCGAGACGTGGAGCACGCCTTCGGGGCTGGTTTCGCCCTGGCCGATGCGCACGCGTCGCAGGCCTCGCAGCACGGCTCCCTTGGCGCCGTTCGGAAGCTGCCCCTGTTGCTCGATGCGGGCGATAAGTCCGATCGTTGAGTACGTCGGGTTGTCGACGGGCCCGGTTTGGGGAACGGCGACGAGCTCGGGGTCCGCGGCATCGAAGGCCTGCTTCGCGCCCGGGCTTTCGGCCGCGACGGTGACGACCATCTCGGGAAAGATGACGCCGTTCGGCAAGGGAAGAATCGGAAGGGTGACGTTGTTGATTGTCGACACGAGAGCCTCGGTTCTGAAGAGTCGTAATCTTGATTACGGGATTACAACTCATGAGAAGCGGCTCGCATTCCCACCCGACGCTGTGACGAGCGCTACCGCTTCGAGTAGTCGGTGCTGAGCCAGTGCTCGGGTGTCATCGACACCATCACGCCGTTGTCGCCCGTGCCGCCAGCCGCATAGGCCCGCCCCCCTTCTTCGCCCAGGTAGCGGGTCGCCATCGCCAAGATGTCGTCGTGGTCGTAGGGCCGCACCTCGCTCACCGGACCCTCGGCCGACACGTACTTATAGGGGGCGGTTTCGGTCTGAGCACACAGGCTGAAGCGGCCCGCTGCCTCGATGCCAACCATCTTGCGAGAATCGCCCTGCATCAGCACCTGCACGGTGCCGCCAGGTTCGTAGGCGTACCAAACCGGCACGGCCAGCGGACCTCGACCAGGCTGGGCGATCGCAATGATCCCCACATGCACGTCGGCGAGAAACGCCTGCCGTTCCTCGGCGCTCATCACAGTCGATCCAGCCATCACACACTCCAGTCGTCGATGCCTCGACCGTAGTTCTGCGACCCGTGACCGTCGACACAGTCGAACGTCACAGCTAGACGTCTTTCCCGTTGATGAGCCGTGTGGTATCTTTCTGTCAGCTTAAGCACACGGGAATGTGCGACGGCGAACTCTTCTTCATCGAAGCGGGAACAAGTGATGAACGCAATTCAGTGGCACGGCTCTGCCGTGCGTGGCTCTGCCGTACGCGGCGACGTGGGGACCTTCTTCTTCGCACGTCGAAGCCGGCCCCTAGCTCGAGTGCTCGCCCTGTTGGGCGTGCTTGCACTCGTGGCCTCGACCCAGATCGTGCCTCGGCCACCCGCCGAGGCCGCAGTTGCGGTCGCCGATGTCGACGGCGCCGAGGCGGCCGAAGACGAAGCCGAGCCTGAGACTGTCGAAGCTGACCTGGCCACACCAGGCGATGTGCCAGCGCCCGAGCAAGTCACGCTTGCGATCGCAGACGAGTGGGACGTACCGGCCATGGCCGCTGCAGTCGTCGCTCCGATCTCGCATCCCGGACCCGAGCCGCACGGTCCGGAGGGCCCGGGCGACGAAGTCCTCGGAGTCGTCACCGAACCAGCCGTGCCGACGGCTGAGGAAGTAGCCGAGCTGCACCTGTCGATGGTCACCTCCGCTTCGGTCGTCACCGCAGACAGCGTCTTCGGCGCGACCTTCACGATCACGAACCACGGCCCCGGCGATGCCGAGGATGTTCGCATCACCTACGCGTTCGGCGACGACCTGTTGGTGGTCCGCAGTGTCCACTGCGACAACGACCCGTTCGGAACCGACGGCTGTGACCTCGGCACGATCAAGGTCGGCGAAACGGTCCAAGCCGCAGTGCTGCTCTGGTCACGTGCTGGAGCGCTCGGCGCACAGCCCCTCGGTGTGTCTGTCTCGACCGGAGGCACGCCAGCGACAGTCCGCACCCCGGGCAGCGGAGACGGGGTCCTCTCCGCCGGCTCCGACGATGCTCCTGGCAGCGAGGGCGATGAGCTCGACGTGCCCGCCGGACGCGACACCGTCGTGATCCTGACGCCCGCGCCCACCGTAGGCGTGACCGCATTCCCAGCTGGTGGTCCAGTCGCTCAAGACGAACCCGCCGAGCTGAGCGTCGTTGCCGTCGCCGACACCGACACGGTTCCGGCCAACAGCACGGTCACCTACACCGTGTTCGTGACGAACTCAGGTCCTGGCCGCTCCATCGACACGACAGTGACCATCGGCGCACTGCCGGGTCTCACCCTGACGGCAACCGACGGTTGTCTCGAAGATCCCTCCGGGCTTCCGGTCTGCTCCATTGGTTCCCTGGCCGCCAGCTCGACCAAGATCGTGACCTTCACCTTCGTTGCTGGCCCGAACCCGCAAGGCGCAGTTGACTTCACGGTTCAGGTCGACTCGACGGCAACCGACCCCATCAGCCTCAATGACGAATCGACCGTCCAACTCGAATTCAACGGCCCACCGGTCGCGAACGATGACACGGCAGTGATTGCTGAAGACGCTCCGGCAACGGCACTCGATGTTGCCGGAAACGATGCTGACCCCGATGGTGACCCGCTCACCATCACCGCAATCGACACGTCCGCCACGACCGGAACCGTCACGCTCGCCGCGGGCGTCGTTTCCTATGACCCCGCGGGCGCATTCGACTCGCTGGCCGTGGGCGCGACCGCAACCGACACATTCGGCTACACGGTCGAAGACGGCATCGCAGGCTCGTCGACGGGCACGGTCGTGGTCACGATCAGCGGCGTCAATGAAGCGCCGGTTGTGGTCGACGATGCGATCACGACAACCGAGGACGCAACGGTCACGGTGACCAAGGCCGACCTCCTCGCCGATGACACCGATGCCAATAGCGACACACTTACCTTTGGCACGGTCTCGACCACAGGCACGACGGGTGATGTCACGACGACGGCGACCCAGGTCACCTATGACCCTGATGGCGAGTTCGAGGCTCTCGGCGTCGGCGAATCTGACACCGACACGTTCACCTACGGCATCAGCGACGGCAACGGCGGCACCGACAACGGGACCGTCACCGTCACCGTGAACGGCGTCAATGACGCTCCTGATGCGGTCGACGACACGATCGCCGTCGGCGAAGACGATGTTGCCGCAGCGCTCACGCTCCTGAGCAACGACAGCGACCCGGACACCAATGACACGTTGAGCATCACGGCGATCAACGTCGCAGGAACATTCGGCGAGGCCACGCTTACCAACGGCGTCGTGAGCTACGACCCCGACGGCGACTTCGAGTTCCTCGCCGCGGGAGACGGCAGCGACACGACCTTCACCTACACCGTGAGCGACAGCAACGGCGGTACCGATACGGCGACCGTCACGCTCGAGGTCACGGGTGCGAATGACGCTCCGACCGCGGTCAACGACGTCGCTATGGCCGAAGCAGGTGGCGCCGCCATCGACATCGACGTCGATGCGAACGACACCGACCCTGATGCCTTCGACGTTCCCACGCTCAAGTCCGTCTCAGCTCCAGGCATCGATGGCTCCGTGGCGATCGTCGCTGGCAAGATCCGATACACGCCGCCTGCCGCTCCGACGACGGACACGTTCTCGTACGCGATCGAGGACGGCCAAGGAGCGACGGCCACTGGCACTGTGACCGTCACGGTCGCCTTCGGTCCGCTGCCTCCGACCGCAGTCGACGACACCGCAAGCATCGATGCTGACGCCGCGTCGATGACGCTCAACGTGCTTGGCAATGACACCGATCCGAACGTCGACACGCTTCGCGTCGCGAGCATCAACAGCACGGCGACGATCGGCTCGGTTTCGCTGAGCCCGGCAGGCGTCGTGTCCTTCGATCCGAACGGTGCGTTCGACTCATTGCCAGCAGGTCAGACGACGACCACAACCTTCACCTACGTCGTCACCGACGATGACGCCTCCACGACGAATGACAGCGGGACCGTGACCATCACCGTCAGCGGCGTCAACGACACGCCAACCGCGGTCGGCGACACGTACACGTTCGGCGAGGACGACGCAGTCGCCACCTTGAACGTCACGAGCAACGACACCGATCCAGATGTCGGTGACACGGTCACCGTCACGGCGGTCACTGCGCCGACACGAGGTACTGCGACCCTCACGTCGGGTGTCGTCAGCTATGACCCTGCGGGCGACTTCGAATTCCTCGGCGCCGGCATCGCTGCTCATGCGGAGTTCGACTACACCATCACCGATGCGAACGGCGCCACGGACACGGCGACCGTGTTCGTGACGATCGAGGGTGCGAACGACGCCCCGATCGCCCCGGACGCTGCGGTGACGTTCAGCGAGGATGGACCGGGTGCGACCGTCTCCGTCACACCAACCGACCCCGAAAACGATGCGGTCACGATCGCCTCGACGGGCGGCACACCGACAGGCTCAGTAACCCTCGTCGGCGGGCTCATCACCTACGACCCGAACGGAGCCTTCGAATCACTCGCAGTTGGTGAGACGAGCACCGACTCGTTTACGTACGACGTGAGTGACGGCAAGGGTGGGTTCGACACGGGAACCATCACCGTCACGATCAACGGCGTGAACGATCCGATCGTGGCGAACGACGACCTCACCTATCAGGTCGACGAGAACGTCACCGCAGCGATTGAGCTCGACGTGCTGGCCAACGACACCGACGTCGACACCTTGGACTCCAAGACGATCAGTTCGGTCAGCGGCAACGAGGGAACCGTTGCGATCGTCAATGGCAAGCTCACCTACCTTCCTGACTATGCGGCGGCGCAGGCACTGACCGCCGGTGCGACGGTGACCGACGTGTTCACGTACTTGGTCAGCGATGGCTCGGCGGCGGACATGGCGACCGTGCGGGTCACGATCAACGGCCAGAACGACCCGCCGACGACAGGGGCCGACTTGCTCACGATCGACGAAGACGACACGGCGAACGTGAATGTCATCTCCAACGACAGCGGCGGTGAAGCAACCGACACCGTCACGCTCGACAGCGTCACCGCTCCAACGACCGGCGTCGCCACCAAGCTCACGACCACCGACATCGAGTACACGGCGAGTGGCTGGGACCAGCTCGACGATGGCGAGACCGCGAATGAAAACGTCACCTACACGGCGATCGATGGTCTCGGCGCCACGTCGACCGGCACGCTGACCGTGACGGTCAACGGCGTCAACGACGCCCCCGTCGCAACGGGTGAGGCGATGAGTGCGGTGACCGCCGGTCCTGCGATCCCGATCATGGTGCTCGACAACGACTTCGATCCTGATGCCAGCGACACGCTGGAGATCACCGGCGTCGCAGCGCTTCCGCTACCGGCCACGCCGACACAGGGCATGGTCGCGTTCACGGCCACCTCGGTGACGTACACGCCACACCTGACCTTCATCGGAACCGATGCGTTCTCTTACACCATCTCCGATGGCGACCTGACGGCGACGGCAATCGTGAGCGTCACGGTCACCCCCGAAGCTGACCTGTCGATCACCGTCGCTGACGATGCCGATCCGATCGTTGCCGGCGGCGACGTGACCTACACCGTCACGGTCACGAACAACGGACCAAGTCCCGCGACGAGCGTGTCGGGCGGCTTCCTCACTCCGACGGATACGACGTTGATCGGCAGTTCTTCGACCGCACTCGGAACGATCGGGAACGGCATGTCGGCTGACTTCACCGTGTCGCTCAGAACCGATGAATCACCGAATAGCTCGACGGTCACCTTCATGCCATCGGTCTCAAGCGGTGTGACGGACCCGAATACGACCAACAACGCAGGTTCCGAAGACACCTCGATCACGCCAACCCCGAACGCGGACCTCAACGTCACCGCATCGGTCGACACGGCACTCGTCGTGCCGGGCGACACCGCCACCTGGACGGTGACGGTCGAGAACCTCGGACCGCAAGATGCCACCGCAGTCGCGGCGACCAGCACGCTGCCAGCAGGGGTCACGCTGGTGAACACAACCGGCTGTTCCGAAGATCCTGCTGGGGTCGCCACGTGCAGCCTCGGCACGATCGCTGCTGGCACAAGTGCCAGCTTCGACATCGCAGCCTCGGTCAATGCGGGCACAACCGGCACGCTGCAGCTGTCGAGCAGCGCATCCTCACCGGTTGTCGATTTCACGCCAGGCAACGACAGGGCCACATCGAGCACCGTCTCGCCAGTTCCGCCGACCGCGGTCGATGATGCGCCACCAGCGGCGAGCACGCCCGGCATGGTCTTCCATACTCCGGTCAACACCACACTGATGACGATCGACGGATCCGCACAGGACCTCGATACGAACGACACCGTTGGTGACCCCGTATCGACGATCACGAGCTTCGGAGGTGGGTCTCTCGGCGGTGCTGTGACGGACCATCTCGCAGGTTCCACCGCCACGATCAACGGGGTTGGCTCGATCACGGTGAACGGCGACGGAACGCTGACCTTTGTCCCCGTCAGCGCAATCACCGGCGTGACGAGCTTCAACTACCGACGGACAAACGTTGGTGGCACGTCCGACGCAGCCGTGACGATCGCAATCGGTGCACAGCCGAACGCAGTCGCCGACAGTTACGCCAGCATCGGCAATGTGGGTATCTCGGTTCCGGCGGCGAATGGTCTGCTGAGCAACGATGCCGGTGACTCGCTCTCAATCAGTACGTTCGACGCTGCGAGCGTCCAGGGCGGGTTGGTCGCTGTCGCCGCCGACGGCGGCTTCACGTACAACCCGGCTCCAGGTACGACCGGCGCAGACACGTTCACCTACACGATCGCCAATGGCTTCGGAACCTCGACGGCGACGGTGACGATCAACCTGTCCGGCATGATCTGGTTCGTCGACGAGACCGCAGCTGCGGGTGGCGACGGCACGTTCGATGGGCCGTTCAATGTGATGCCGGCCAGCGTTGGCGGCAACGGTGACACGATCTTCGTCAAGACCAACGCCAGCGGTGCCATTGCGTTGAAGCCTCAGCAGAAGCTCATCGGAGCCGGGGCATCGACAACGCTTGCGGCCGAATCTGGAGTGACCGTGCCGGCGTTCTCGTTCGCCTTGCCAGTAACCGGTGGCGCTCGCCCAACGGTCACAGGCACGGCCGCTGCGGCGACCGTCGGCCTCAGCTCGGACAACACGGTGCGCGGCCTTGCGCTCGCAGCGACAGGAGCCGGCGGCGCAGCGATTGGCGAGACGACGCCGGGCAATGTTCCCGGCACGGTCACGATCCTCGAGGCGAGCGCATCAGCGACCGGCGGCTCCGCCATCCAAGTCAGTGGCGGCACGCAGAACATCACGCTCGATGCGGTCACCGCTGCTGGTTCGAGCGACGGCGTACAGCTCACCGGAAGCGCCGGCGGTGTCATCGAGCTGAGCGGAATCTCAATCAACGTGGCATCCGCCGCAGCCGTCAAGGTTGATGGGCTCGCAACGATCACCGTTACCGGGACCAACGCGGCTGCCGTGACGAACCCAGTCACGGCTGCGGTCGAGATCGCGGCGCCGATCGGTCCTAACGGAGTGACGTTCGAGATCATCGACAGCAACGGTGGGCCGACGGCAATCAAGCTCACGGGTACCGGCTCGGGGGCGTTCAATGTCACCGGTGTGGGCAACGCTGACGCCAGTGGTGGCATGATCCAGAACACCACCGACGACGCGATCAGCCTGAACAACGTTGGCGGCCCGGTGACGCTCAAGAACATGACGTTCACGAATATCGGCAACCCTGGGATCGCTGGCATCTCGGGTCACGACGTCGTGCATGTGCAAGGCCTCACGGGCAAGCTCACGATCGACAACGCCGACGTCAGCATCGTCAGCGACAACTTCGTGCACGGCGTGGCCGGCTCCGTGTTCTCGGGCGGCCTCGAAGTCACGAACAGCACGATCGATCGCACGAACCGTTTCGACTCGATGTCGACGTCCGGCGACGGTACGAATCAGAGCGAGGGCGCGATCTGGGCTGACGGAATCTCCGGACCCGTCACGATCACGGGCAACGCATTCACCAACGGCAACCAGTTCGTGTATCTCAAGCCATCCACGAGCGTGGCAATGACGGCCGCGATCGATAGCAACAGCTTCGAGATTCCAGACAACGGCTCGCTCAGCACAACCGGCTTTTACTGCATCAATATCGATGGCGCAGGTGGCACGCACACGGTGAAGATCGGCGAGGGCGGTGCGAACACGTTCACCAACTGTTTCTTACGCTCGATCCGAATGCACGCTTCGGCGGGCACGATCGGTGGGTCCATCACCAACAACACGATGACCGTTACTGACCATGACGATGGTGTGTACGACCCGCCGGGCGGATCCACAAACTGGTCTCAGGGCGGCGTCTGGCTTTACACCACCGGCGGTGGCGCATTGGCCCCGCTCAGCGTCACCGGCAATGCATTCGGTGCGACGGGCGATCGCTGGCTCTCGAATCTCGCCAACCTCGAGATCCAGCCGGACGGGTCGGCCTTGTCGATGATCACCGTCATGTCGAATACGTTCACGGCCGCCTTCGATTCCGTTTGGCAGGTGCGTGGTTCGGGCCAGGCAAACGTGACGATTCAGAACAACACCTATCTCACCGAGACGCTCATCGGTCGACTGTTCAACGAGTTCGGGGTTACTTGGGAAGGCCCAGGACGTCCGTACTGCGTCGCAGCACGTTCGGGCGCGAATCTCACGGTCACGATCAACAACGAAGCACTGCAGGGTCACGAACTCGATGCCGCCCAGTTCCTCTACGGGGGCGCAAGCCTGCAACTCGTCGAGCAGCTAGGTGGTTCGCTCACCGCGAACGTCAGTGGCGTGCAGATCACTCCAACGACGGCCGGCAACAACGACGACATAAGCGTGTACGCGGGTGTTGGCGGAACGCAGACGGCAACGGGTGCAACCGCGATCGTTCAGGAGCCAGCGGGCGCCTTCACGAATTGCGGCGTGATCGCCCAGTAGGTCGGACCGGCAACACAACAGATCTCGGTGGGGTACGGGAACCCCACCACCAAACAAAACCCTCAGCGGGAGAGGAAGTTATGTCAGAACCATATTTGGGGGAGCTCAGGCTTCTCGCGTTCGATTTTGCGCCGAGGGGGTGGTCCTTTTGCGAGGGGCAGATTCTGCCAATCAACTCGAATCAGAGCCTCTACAGCCTGCTCGGCACCACCTACGGCGGCGACGGACGCACATCGTTTGCGTTGCCAGACCTGCGTGGCCGAACCGTCATTGGCGCGAACTCGTCTCCGGGCACGAAGTCCGGCGTCGAAGGCGTTGTGCTGACCTCGGCACAGGTGCCTCCGCACAGCCACACGCTCGAGGCCGTTGCCGCCGCAGCCAACGCAGTGTCAGGGGCAGGAGCGCTGCCGGCAGAGCCATCGGCAACCATCGGCGCGATCTACAGCACCGGCGCAGCGGATTCGTCGCTCCATGCCGGATCCATCGGAACGACCGGGGGCCAACCCCACAACAACATGATGCCGTCGGCCGTTCTGCACTGGGCTATCGCCGTGCGGGGCTTGTTCCCGTCGCGGAACTATGAGGAGATTGATTATGGGAGCAGATCCATTCATCGGCGAAGTCCAAATGTTCGGAGGGAACTTCGCACCTGTTGGTTGGGCCCTTTGCGACGGTCAATTGCTGGCCGTGCAGACCTACGACGCCTTGTTCAGCTTGTTGGGGACGAGATACGGCGGCGATGGTCGCACGTCCTTCGGGCTACCTGACTTGCGGAGCCGTATTCCGATCGGTGCGGGCCAGGGGCCAGGGCTGACGAATCGCCCGCTCGGAGCCATGCTCGGCACCGAGTCCGAGACCCTCACTGCGAACCAGGTGCCAGCGCATACGCACGACTGGCAAACCACAACTGGCGCCGCGAGCGCCATCAACCCGCAAGGCGCTCGCCTCGCTGCGGCAACGGTGTATTCACCCGACGCACCAGACACAGCGTTGAGTGCTTCCGCGGTCACCAGATCCAGCGGCGGAGGGCTGTCGCACACCAACGAACAGCCCTTCCTTGTCGTGAACTACATCATCGCCCTCGTTGGCATCTACCCGTCCAGGAACTAAGGAGCGACCATGTCAGACGACGCATATATCGGAGAGATCATGGTCTTCGCGGGGAACTTCGCCCCGCGAGGCTGGGCGAAGTGCGAAGGCCAGCTGATGCCGATCGCGCAATACACGGCGGTCTTCTCGCTCCTCGGTACGACGTACGGGGGCGACGGCCGCACCACCTTTGGCTTGCCCGACCTGAATGGGCGAGCGGCCATGCATGCAGGTCGAGGCCCAGGCCTATCGGGTCGCAATGCTGGTCAACGCAGCGGTGTCGACCAGGTCGCACTTGCTGAGGCGAACATGCCCGGGCACACGCATACCGCCAACGTCAAGGCCGGCCCGCCCGGCGCCAACAACCCCTCGGGCGCCTCGCTGGCGCAAGGCGAAGGTCGCGGGGCGGCAATCTATGGCTCGGGCTCGAGCGTGGCGATGGAGAGTTTGTCCGCCGCCACCGGGGGCACCCAGCCGCACACCAACATCCAACCGTCGCTCGGGATGACCGTCTGCATCTGCCTCCAAGGCATCTATCCGAGTCGGTCATGAGCGGCACACCGGTTGCGTTCAAGAGTGAGGTTCCGGTCGGTACGTCCGGCACCTGGCGTCTCGAACGATTCGAGGTGCCGCATCCACTGCCGGGTACCCGAGACGTCCGGCCGTGGTGGGCCAAGGATCCAGCGGGCACCTATACGCGCCTCGTCGACGGGAACGAGGTGTACATGTCCGACCTCTACGTCGAGCTGTACACCCAAGCTCCTGCGATCGATGAGGCTCGGGCACGGGGCGGCAAGATCCTGATCACCGGGCTCGGCATGGGCTTGGTCGTCGAGGCGATCTTGGCCGAGCCACGACAAGGACCGCCGATCGAGCAGATCGTCGTCGTCGAATACTCGGCCGACGTCGTGGCGCTCGTTGGGCCCTATCTCGAGAAGCAGTTCGGCGACCGCGTGGTCGTGCGTCTTGGCGATGCGCGCGCGTGGGAGCCGGAAGCCGATGAACACTTCACGGTCGGGTGGCATGACATCTGGGCTGATCCGTGGCTGTCGATGGCCGCCGACGAGTCCGCCCAGATGATTGCGCACTACGACCGCTGGTGCGATTGGCAGGGTTCCTGGTCGACCACATTCGTCGACGAGGCCACCACTGCAAAGGCCACCACCGAAAAGATCTGCGCCTAACGCGCAGATCAACCGGCCGCTCGGCTCGGCGTTGTATTCCCGGAGGCAGCTGGCTACGGCCAGTTCTCCTCGACGCTGAGTCGAGCACCGCGCAGGCAGCTCTTTGGCTGACATCAGACCCGTTTCCGAAACGGGGGCGTTTCCCGGCGTCGGTGTCAGCCGAGGGGTTCGCTAGTCGAAGAGCGCGGGCTGTTCGACACGATCGACCGGCTCCGGTTCGGGCAATGGCTCGAGGTCAGGAAGTTCGAGTCGGATCGCTTCGTAGACCTGGCGGGCGATGCCGGGCGAGTCGATGTTCTCGGGCTGATGCACGAAGAGGTACGGCTCTTTGCCAGCTCGGACCCAGTCGGCCACTAACGGCACCCAAGTCATGAGGCCCGCCAATGTTCCTTCGGCACGGTCCTCGCCGATCACGCGAATGATCGGGTGCGGACCGACCGCATCGAGCACGATCGGCAGCTTCGGCTTGTTGCCGCGTTCCTCGATCGACGCCTCGGATCCGGACGGGACTGCATAGAGCGGGCGAGTGTCGAGGACGACCCGCGTGATGTTGCGTTCTTGCAGCAGCTCGTCAAGATGCTGATGTTCCAGGCTTCCGTCGAACCAGCCAGCGTGGCGGAGTTCGATCGCCCAGCTCCAGTCCAGCGGAAGCCGTCGAATGAAGGCGGCCAAGACATCGAAGCCGCCGGGTCCGAACGCCGGCGGTAGCTGTATCTGTACCGGGCCGACTCGATCACCGAGTGGCTCGATGCGGTTAAGAAAGCTGCGCACCGGATCGGCGACGTCTTGCAGCCGGCGATCGTGGGTCACGGTCCTCGGCAGCTTGAATGCGAACCGGAAGTCCTCAGGCGTCTGTTCGAGCCACCGCTGCACCGTGTCCGCCGACGGCTCGGCGTACCAGGTGGTGTTGCCTTCGACCGCGTTGCACAAACGGGCATAGAGCGACAGCTCAGTGCCAGCACGCACGTCGGCCGGGTACCACCGCCCAACCCATGGCTTGTGCGCCCACATCGGGCATCCGACCCGCACCTTCTGCACGAGTCCGGAACCTACCCGACCGGCCGTGTGCCCGGCACGGTCTGGGCTAGTTCGGCGTGTCGGATGCGACGGCCGCTCGGGCGACGGTTGAACCACCGTCGGTCTTCGCCCGGTACAGGGCCCGGTCAGCTCGGCGCAACAGGTCGTCCACATCCATTGGCCCTGTGCCGGTTGGTGCCGTCATGGCGACGCCGATCGAAGCTCCGATCTCGACGGTGCCTCGGGACAGGCGGAAGGGATCTGCGAGTGCACTCACGATCTTCTCGGCGAGCTCGACGCCAGCGTCGATGTTGTGTTGGTCCGCGAGCGCCACCACGAGTTCGTCACCACCGATTCGGGCGGTGCAGCCGTGCTTCGGAACGAGTCGCTGCACACGGTGCGCGACCTGCACGAGCAGCTCGTCACCGGCGTGATGACCGAAGTCATCGTTGACCTTCTTGAACCGATCGAGGTCGATGAACAGGGCGACGAGTTCACCGTCCGTGTCGCGGCGCTGGTCCAGGCTGAGATGCATGAACTCTTCGAGGGCACGACGGTTCGCCAGACCCGTCAGTCGGTCCTGGGCTGATTGGCGCCGCAGGTCTTCGTTGAGCGCGTTCAGGTCGTCGATCAGTTCTTCGTTGCGGACTGCTAGCCCGGCCCGATCGTTGGCGAGTACGTGTTGGGCGCGGGCGAGTACGCCGATGTACAGGGCGACGACGGCGAAGAGCGGCGCTGCCCAACGAGCCGTGCCGTCGGCAACGAGGGCATAGGTGAGCGCGGTCAGGGCTGAGAACGGGACGTGGAAGCTGACGAAGGACCGAGGCACAGATGCGGCCTCGAACAGGTTGACGACCATCGCAATCGGAATGATCGCCGCGAGGAAGAGTTGTGCTTCGATCGCGTCGGGCATCGCGATCCAGAAGTAGAAGCCCCAACCGAATCCACCGATCAGGTTGATGAGCCCATAGGTGCGGCGCAGCTCCTCGTTGCTCCACGTGTCGAAGTTCTTGTTTGCTCGGCGCCAGAGCCCCAAGATGATTGGCGTGCACGCCACGATCAGCCCCACTGCGACCGCCAGACGGGCGAGGGACACTTGCGTGAGGAGAACCGCGCTGACGGCGATCGCCACGATGGGTACGGCAGGCACGTTGGTGCCGAGGATTTTGTGATGGTCCTGCAGTAGCAGACGCTCAGCATCGAGAGTGTTCTCGTGCTCAGGCGTACTCATGAAGCACTATCGGCGGGTGCGGCGGCCTCTTGACCACGGGCCCCTCGACGATGGACTTCTGCCTAGTCCGGCAGGGTCTGGTGTTCCCGATCGGACCGTTTTCCGCGATAGACCCGCATATCGATCGCACGGATTGCGTTCTCGCGATCTTCGGGCTCGAGGCGGAACAGCAGCCGAGGTTCGGTCTGCATGTTGGCGAAGAACGCGTCAGGATCTCCGCCGGGCACCGAGCCCACGTACTTGTCGACCAGCATGCGGGTGATCGGCCAGATGTCGAAGTCGGGCAGCTCGAACGCGCTCGCCGTGCCATCGATCCCGACATGGCCGGCGGACTCGCCGAGCGCTTCGACGCACAGCGAGCAGCGTGGATCGGCGAGCAGCTGCTTGCACCACACGCGGCCGTAGGTGCCAGTGAGCCAGAACGCTTCGTCGTGCCAGAGCCACCAGATGGGGACCGTGTACGGCAATCCGTTGTTGCGCAGTGTGGCCAAGACGCCGATATGGGGTTCGGTCAGAAAACGCTCATAGAAGTCGGGGCCCATCCGCGGCATGTGTCAGTCCTGTCCTCGACGCTGCTCGATACGAACCGTAGGTGGGTGGGCGGAGCTACTCGATGACCAGAAGGCTGTCGCTGATCCGAGCCTCGGCGGTCTCGGCTTCGAGACGCCATGCCCCGGCGGGGACATTGGCAAAGACGGCGCGATGCGATGCGCCGTCATCGTCGCTCGACGATGACTGAACGTGCCCAGCGATTGGAGCGGCGGTGTCGTCGAGCGGTGTCATCGACAGAACCGGAGTCGTTGCGCCGCTGGTTCGAACGGTGATCTCGAGATCACCGACCGCATAGAGATCGTCATTGTCGAGCGCAACCCAATGGGCCGCGGCGTCACGAAACGCGGTGAGATCGATACTCGAACCACGCAAGATGCCCTCGACCTGAGCGAGCCCGTCGGGCCGGTTGTGCATGCTCGCATGCTTGGTGGCGACGAACGTCGCATCGGCAGCGTCGACCCATTCCTGCGGAAACGACGAAACGTAAGGGACCGTGCCGTCACCCTTGAGATCGCTTCCGCCGTGGCTCTCCATCATCTCGACGCGAGCACCGTCGAGCCGTCCGCTTTGTTGCGTGGCTTGTTCGATGCCGACGACGGGATGGATCGAGTAGCCGGAGTCGTGGTACTCATCGAGACCATTGTTGGCTTGCTGCGCGGCCACGATCTCATCATGGAACGCCGCGGCATCGGCTACGAGAACAGGGTCTGCTCCGGGCAAACCGCCCGGCAACTCGCGCACCCGGTGGAGCTGTCCCGAGCCGTCATCGAGGCACGGGTAGATCGGCAGCAGTTGGTGCACCGAGGGGAAGCTGCGGAGCATGTCCGTGACGGGACCGAGTTCGATGAACGACTTTCGGACCCCGTTGGTCAACCCGTCGATGGCTTTGAGTGAACCGCGGTAGGGCGTGCCGAACGTGACGAGGCGGCGGGTGTGTTGCCAGCCGCCGAGGCACTCCAAGAAGTAGCGGGCGACAAGCCCGCCCATGGAGTG
>CALDGN010000033.1 GCA_937942965.1 uncultured Acidimicrobiales bacterium
GGTCAGCTTCCCGAACTCGATGGTCGACCGGATCACCCCGGCGACCTCCGACAACGATCGCTCATGGCTCGCCGAAACCCACGGCATCGAAGACCGCTGGCCCGTCGTCACCGAACCGTTCCGCCAGTGGGTCATCGAAGACAACTTCGCTGGCGAGCGCCTGCCGCTCGAAGAGATCGACGTCATCGTCACCGACGACGTCGAGCCATACGAGTTCATGAAGCTGCGCCTGCTCAATGCCGGCCACTCGTGCATGGCCTATCTCTCGGCGTTACTCGGGATCGCGACTGTCGACAAGGCCATGGCCCATCCGTCGATCGACGAATACCTCGCCCGCTTCTTGCACGACGAAGCCAAGCCGGTGCTTCCCGACGTGGCGGGCATCGACATCGATGACTACATCGCCACCTTGGTCGAGCGGTTCCGCAACCCGGCCATCGGTGACCAAATCGCTCGCCTCTGCCTCGACGGCTCGGCCAAGTTCCCTAAGTTCTTGCTGCCGACGGTTCGAGCTCAGATCGCGGCTGGCAACAGCGCCTCGCTGAGCGCCCTGGCGTTGGCGGGCTGGTGTCAGTACCTGCTCGGCGTCGACGAGCTTGGCGATGCCATCGACATTTCCGCCGACCCTTTGCTGGACGATGCAATCGCTCACGCGAAGGCATCCGAAACCGACCCGGCTGCATTCCTCAAGTTCGCCGCTGTCTTCGACGACGACATTGCCTCGTCGCCTGCATTCACTGCTGCATTTACCGACGCGGTTGAATTGTTGCGCTCCAAGGGTGTCGTTGCGGCCATCGCATCAAGCCTCCACCACACCGATGAGCCGCACAGCGCCAACGGGTGAAGCCCCGAACCAATCGCTCTTTCAGACAGAGCGACAGCGTGAGATCGTCGCGTCTACGACCGCTGCCGGCCGCGTTGAGGTAGCCGAGCTCGCCAGCCGATTCGGCGTCACGACCGAGACGATTCGCCGTGACCTCAGCGAACTCCAAGAGCAGCGCCTGCTTCGCCGGGTCCATGGTGGAGCCGTTGCGTGGGAGTCGACCGAGTTCGAACCGCTGCTTACCGTCCGCACCGATCAGCACGACGACGAGAAGCGTCGCATCGCCAAGCTTGCGATTGCCGAGCTGCCCGACACGGGCACGATCATCATCGATTCGGGCAGCACGCTCGGTCGTTTCGCCGAGGCGGTCCCTTCGGACACCACACTTCGGGTGATCACGAACTCGCTTCCCATCGCCATGACCCTCGCCGAGCACGACGAGGTCGAGGTCATCGCAATCGGCGGCAAGGTCCGCAAGAACACCATGGCAATGGTCGATGCCGATGCGGTCGCCGCACTCGACGGGTTCACCGTCGACACGCTCTTCATCAGCACCGATGGGTTGAGCCCTGACATGGGATTGACCACGCCGTATCGCCAAGAAGCCCGCCTCAAACAGGCGATGCTGGCGAGCGCTCGACGGGTCGTTGCGCTTGTCGATCAGTCCAAGTTCGGCAAGGACCAGTTGGTGCGATTCGCCAAGTGGTCCGACGTCGATGTCCTGATCACCACCACCGAAGCCGACCGCGACACCATCGCCGTGATCGAGTCGCTGGGCACCACCGTGCTCCAAGCCTGATTAACTCGCAGGCGTGAGTGTCACCCAGGCAGCGGTCATCCCCGCGGCTGCGCACCTCGAACTCGTTGCGATCGAGGTCGCCCGTCTTGCCGCGGCGTTTGTGCTCGATCACGCCGACCGCGCGACCGCATTGCGCACCAAGTCGACGCCGACCGATGTCGTCACCGAAACCGACCTCGCGTCCGAGTCGCTGATTCGCCGTGAACTCCAGGCTCGATGCCCGGGATCCACGATCGTCGGCGAAGAGTACGACGACATGGTCGGCTCGAACGAGATCGGATGGATCGTCGACCCAATCGACGGCACCGTCAACTTCCTCTACGGGCTGCCAGTCGTGTCGGTGAGCATCGCTGCCTCGCTCGGGGGCCAGATCGTCGCCGGCGCAGTCGCCGACACCCGTTCGGGTCAGGTGTATTCGGCCCGCCTCGGTGGCGGCGCACGACTCGGCGACAACGAGCTCTCGGTGAGCAACCCGACCGGCCTGTCGACGGCGCTGATCGGCACGGGATTCGCGTACGACGCGGAGATCCGTCGAGAACAGGCCCACGTCCTGACCCAGCTGTTGCCGACATGTCGCGATATCCGGTGCATGGGGTCGGCTGCTCTGAACCTTTGTTTCGTGGCTGCTGGTCTGCTCGACGGCTACTTCGAGCGCGACATCAAGCTCTATGACTACGCAGCGGGTGCACTGATCGCGGCCGAAGCAGGTGCCGTCGTGCATCCCCGCAATGACCAGACCGATCTGACGTGGGCGGCAACGCCTCCGATTGCGTCCGGCCTCGCGAAACTGATTGGCGCCTAGAAGCCGATGGCTTGACCCGCGTCGCGGGCATGCCAGAGCTGGATAAGCCAGCGCTCGTCGACCTCTGCGCCTTCAGCCAGGCGACCGGCAGCAACTGCCGCTTGCCACGACGGCAGATCGCTCGCCGCGTCGGTGAGCTCGTCGGCGAAGTCAGCGATGTAGGCGGTGTGAAACCGACTGAGCACATCGGGCGTCGCTCCGGGCAGGTGATCGGGAGCGTGACCCGAACCCGCTCGCATCAGAATCGACGAGCGGACGACATCGGCGATCGGGTGTCCGATCGCCGCATCGAACCAGTCGATGACAACTGGGCCCGATGGACTCATCAAGACGTTGCCCGGATGCAGGTCACCATGCAGCAGCGCTGCGCCCCGGGGCAATTCCTTGGCGAGCACGGCTGCGGCGTCGCGGTCGGCCACGTCGAGCGGGTCGGCTTGGGAGATGCGACGAACCAACCGGTCGACGAAGTCGGGCACCCCAGACGGAATCCCTGCAGACAGCAAGGATCGTTGGATATCGGCCAGCTCTCGGGCGTAGGCCTCGATGTCGACCGGCCGCTCCAGGACCTGCTGCCACATCGATGGACCCTCGATCCGTTCGAACACGGCGGCGGGTCGTCCGTCGACTTCAATGACGTCGCGCACTTCGGGCACGGGCAGCCCGGACGCGTGGATACTTCGCGCGATCTCGGCTTCGAACGTCGTCCAGTCGGCCGGCAGGTTCGCGTACGGGACCTTGACGACCGAGTCTGTTCCGTACGAGAAGACATCGGACGTGCGACCGACTGCGATGCGTTCTCCAATCGACTGCACGTCACGAAACTACCGCGTTCGGGCGATGCGGGTCCTTCGGTAACCGCCGCCACGTGATTCGGTGGCGCGCCTAGATCAGCTCGGGCTCGCTGTCGAGATATTCACCCGAAGGAAGCCGCACGCCGGTATGCCGACCGGGGCGCTTTGGCCGCCAGCCCGTGCCGCGCCGACGACCGTTCGGAGCGTGTAGTCCGCAGTCAGTTCTTCGGCGGAAGAGTCAGGACCCAACTCACCGACCCGGCGATACATGCCCTCGTCGGCAGCGAGGCGGAAACCGACTGTTGCCCCCGCTGCCTCGCCGGGTGCGCCTTTGGCGCCGAAGCCGTGGCCCTCGTTGGTCTGGGTTCCCGTCGTCGCCTGGAAGCCCATGCGATGGAGCAGCTTTGGGCTTGCGCGCCTCAGCACTTCGGGCCGGACCGACAGCATCCAGTTTTCTTGCTTGCGCATCCATGGCTTCTGCATGCCGTTCAACATGACGATGCGAGGCGAGTCGGTGTGGTTGATGCCCGTTCCGTGCAGGACACGACCGTCGGTAATC
>CALDGN010000034.1 GCA_937942965.1 uncultured Acidimicrobiales bacterium
CCATCGTCGATACCGCGTGCTTTGAACGTGCCTTTGCCCTCATCGAGGATGCTCATCACGTAGCCGGGGGCGTTCGACGGCATCCACGCGAGGAACAACTTCTCGCCCGGTGCGTGCTCTTGCAGGATGAACGATCGGTCGGCGTCGATCTCGGTGCATTCGAAGCTGCCGGTGTACATCGAGTAGCTCGTGTACTCGTTGTTCTCGAAGGTGCACTCCTGAGAACCGAAATTGATGGTTGCAGGAAGCAGGGGTTCGCCCGGTGTGATTGCGACGGCGTTCTGCGTGTTCTCGGGCGCGTCCTCGGCGATCGGCGACATGACATAGGTGCCCAGGTGCGTGGTGTCGGAGTAGCCGAAGAAGCCGCTTGTGTCTGCGTTGGCCGCCTGCTCGTCGGCCCAGAACATCGAGCCCATGCGGGTTTCGCCGTCGGCGCAGTTGAGGAGTCCGCCAGATTGGCGGAATGCGACTTCCTCAAGCGGCTGGGGTGTTGGAGCTGGCGGCGGGGTTGGGCTCGGAGTCGGCACGGCGCTTGGCTCCGTGGAACTGGCCGCGGGCGCTTCTGCCTCGACGGTTGAGTATCGAGTGCAGGCCGAGGCAACCGCAGCGACGATCGCAATCGTGGCCATGAGTCGGAACCATGTTCGCGTTGCTCCCATCTGTCACTCTCGGCACTTTTGCGCCCTGATTGAGTCCGAGGCGTCCTCGGTCGCCAGTGCTGGAACCCTGACGACACGGCAGTGTGCGACAACTAGGTTGCGCGTATGGACCTCGTTTCCGCTGAATCGGTTGCTGCGCTGCAACCCGAAATCGAACGACTCTGGGACGACCGAGACGCCCTGTCGTCCTCTTCCCCTGCAGCTGACCTGGCAACCGTCACCTCGGTGCTCGCAGGACTCGACCAGGGCGTCGTGCGTGTCGCCGATCGGAACGAAGCGGGGGAGTGGATCACGCACCAGTGGCTCAAGCAGGCAGTGCTGCTCGGCTTCCGCATTCGCGACATGGAACCCCAGGCGGGCGGCCCGCAAGGATCGACGTGGTGGGACAAGGTCGACAGCAAGTTCAACGGGTGGGGCCCTGACGACTTCGGACGGGCGGGCTTTCGGTCGGTGCCGAATGCGATCGTGCGGCACTCCGCATACGTCGCCCCAGGCGCGGTCCTCATGCCGTCGTTCGTCAACGTCGGTGCCTACGTCGGCGAGAACACGATGGTTGATACGTGGGCAACCGTTGGAAGCTGCGCGCAGATCGGCGCCAACGTTCACATGTCGGGCGGCGTCGGCATCGGCGGCGTCCTCGAACCGCTGCAAGCCAACCCGACGATCATCGAGGACAACTGCTTCATCGGCGCTCGCTCCGAAGTCGTCGAAGGCGTCATCGTTCGCGAGGGCGCAGTGCTCGCCATGGGCACCTTCCTCAGCCAGTCCACAAAGATCGTCGACCGGGAGACCGGCGACGTCAGCTTCGGTGAGGTCCCGTCACACGCGGTCGTCGTCCCTGGCTCGATGCCCTCGACCGGTGGCGTCAACCTCTACTGCGCGGTGATCGTGAAGCGGGTCGATGCGCAAACCCGGGCCAAGACCAGCATCAACGACCTGCTCCGCGACTGAACGTCGCTAGGCCGGGGCTGCTTGATAGAGCTGCGCCTCGATGCCGATGAACACATTGGCGAGGAAGTCGTAGGCGTCGCCCCACGCTTCCACGACCGCAAGCTCGACCTCACCGAGCACGTGCATCATCGCTCGAAGCAGCGTGTCGCCCACGATCGCGTAGTGCGCCGGTTCGACGCCACTGCTCACGTGCTTGGCGGCGATGCGTTCCACCGTCGGCACGAGCGTCTCGATCCGGTCGATGTTCTCGGCGTAGGCAAGCACGGCACCCGCCAGTCGCTTCTCCTGCTCGCCGTCGGGCACGCCGAACATCTCGCGAACCTCAGGATGCTCCTCGAACAGCATCTCGTACATGCGGGTCGTAATCGCCAGCCCGTGCTCTCGAAGGGTCGGCGCGGTCGACTTGACCAGCGAAATGGTTGCGTCGGACAAGACAGGTTCGCTCATGAACCCACTCGACCACGGGTCCCTTTCGGCGGTGTGTCGGCGCGATCACGGCGCCATGAGTTTCTGCGCACAGCCGCCTTTGCGATCGAGAGCCTGCTCTCCGCCCCCGGCCTATCCGCCGACGACAGTGCGCAGAAGGACGGTGTTGTCGACCTCAAGGTCGGTGCCCCAGATCAGCTGTGCGGAACTGTCCAAGGAGATGTCGTCGTAGCCGATCTTCGGATCGACATCGGCGGCGGTCCACACGGTTGCGGTCGGCCAGCCCGAGCTGTCGAAGCTGGTCGCAGTCCAGTCGGCGGGGTACTCCGAGATCTCGTACTCGCAGGTCGCGTTCGGATCGGAGTCGTCTTCGCAGTCGGTGTTCAGGGGAGCGCGGTGCACGACCAGCGAGTCCCAGTCGCCAGAGGTCACGGCGACCACGGCGCCCGATGAGTCCTTGACCTGGGCGATGATGCCGCCGTCGCCCATTTGCTGGTTGTTGGCGCCGATGTATTCGAGGCCCGAGTCGGTCTCGCGGTAGTCCTTGGCTTCGATCGCCATCGTGAACGGATAGGCGGCCTCGAACGTGAAGGTTTCGGAGTTGAACGAGCGTTCGGTGGTGATCGACACCGAGTCTTCGCCGATCAGCGTTCCGTCGACGTAAACGGCCATCCAGTTGTCGGCCCACACCTCGATCGTGAACGACTCGACCACGCCCGTCGATGCGGCCTCTGCGGTGTCGTCGGTCGACGACGAGCCACCGTAGGACGATGCCGATTCGGTCTCGTCGCTGTCTTCGGCAACATCGGCGTCAACAACAGTCGCCGCCTCGGCGGGGGTCTCCGTTGGTTCCGCCGAGGCAGCGTCGGTCTCGTCGCTGCTCGCGGTGTCGTCGTCCGTGGTCGGCACTTCGGTGGCCTCGACCGACGCGTCGACCGATGCGTCGACCGATCCGGCATCTCCGTCGGCGTCTGAGCCGCAGGCTGCGGCAACCAGCGCGAGTGAAAGTACGAGGGCGAGGAGGGCGGTGAGTCGTGACACGACAGCTCCGAGAAGGGTGGGGGAGTAGTACGCGCCTGAGCGTACGAACGGGCACGAGAGCGCAGAAGTGCCACCCCGCACCTAGATCACCGTGCCTACCCCTGCCGATCGGCACGTGCCGGATCACACTTGCGAAACCGCCGCAAACCCTCCACCATCGAGTCGTGCTCGGTTCGCCCCATACGCGCCGCATCGAAGCGGTCCTCGTTGTCGCGGTTGTCGTGGCCGTGGCCGCAGGTGGCATCTACGACTTCACCACCGGACTTGCTCCGGTCAGTCGGGTGCCGATCAACGCCGACATCGGACTCGCTCTATTCCTGATGGGGTGCGCTGCCACTGGCGCGGTCGCGCTCACTGCACTCTTCTCCAGCAAGGAATGGCCTCGGCCCATCGTGCGCGTTGCCCTGGTCGCTGTGGCCCTTATCCCAGCGCTGTTCGGTGATCCGACCTATGCGAGCTTGGTGGTCACGATTCCACTTATTGACATCCGTCGACGAGACGCCGAACCGACTCGAACGCTCTGGATGCTCGGAGTCGTTGGCGTCGTTGCTGCGCTCGTGTTCTTCGAGGACTCACCACAGGCGGTCAACGAGGAAGAGGTCATGCTCGGCCTGGGCATCGCGTTCTTGTTGGTCGTGCTGCTCGGCGATGCGCTTCGGGCCCTCGACCGGGGACTCGCAACCGAACGAGAGCTGGCCCAGCTGACCGAACGCAGCCGACTCGCCGAAGAATTGGACTCAGTGGCGCCGGGGGACCCCGGTAGCCTTAGACGCCTATGTCAATCTCTGTGCAACTTCCCGATGGCTCC
>CALDGN010000035.1 GCA_937942965.1 uncultured Acidimicrobiales bacterium
GTCGCCATGATCGTCGCCGAGGCGGGGCGGACCATCACCCAACTGTTGGAGGACTGACATGGCTCGACGAGGCCGCGCCCGATCGACCGAGATCGAGCCGCGGATCCGTCAGCTTCCCTGGCGTCAGGTCGAGATGACCCACGGTCCGTTGCCGATCCTCGACGACGAGGGCGTGCAGCGCATCCACGATGCGTCGATCCGAGTGCTCGAAGAACTTGGCATCGAGCTGTGGAGCGAAGAAGCCCGCCAGCTGTTCGCTGATGCGGGGGCGATCGTCGATGGCGAGATCGTGCGCATCGGAGCCGACATCGTCGAAGCGGCACTGGCGACCGCACCCTCGAGCTTCACGCTGACGAGTCGCAACGAAGCGAAGCAGCTGGATCTCGGCGGCAACCGGGTCGCCTTCGGGCTCGTCGCTGGCCCGCCAGCAGTCCACGACGAGGTCAATGGCCGCCGCGTGTCGAACATGGGCGACTACGAGAACTTCATCAAGCTGGCCCACTACTTCAACGCGGTCCACATCATCGGCAACCAGGTCGCCTCACCCATCGAGCTGCCGGCGAACAACCGGCACCTCGATGCGTACCGGGCCAACCTCACGCTGTCGGACCTGAGCTACCACTGCCTGGCGATCGGGCGTGGTCGGGCCCGCGATGGGATCGAGATGATGGCGATCAGTCGCGGCATCACCATCGCAGAGATGGCCGACTCCCCCGGCGTAATCACCGTGATCAACGTCAACTCGCCGCGCCGGTTCGACGAAGAGATGGCGAACGGCCTGATGGAAATGTCGGCGCACGGCCAAGCAGTGTCGGTCACGCCGTTCACCTTGATGGGAGCGATGACACCGGTGACGCTGGCGGCCGGGCTGACCCAGCAGAACGCCGAGGCACTGTTCGGCATTGCGCTTACCCAGCTCGTCCGACCAGGTGCACCGGTGGTCTACGGGTCGTTCACGTCGAACGTCGACATGCGATCGGGAGCGCCGGCGTTCGGCACGCCCGAACATGCGAAGGCCAACGTCGTGTCGGGCCAGCTGGCGCGCCGCTATGGGCTTCCGTATCGCAGCTCGAACTCGTCGGCATCGAACGTGGTCGACGCACAGGCTGCGTACGAAACGCAGATGTCGCTGTGGGGTTCAATCCTCGGTGGAACGAATCTGATCTACCACGCAGCCGGCTGGATGGAAGGCGGCTTGCAGGCGAGCTACGAGAAGTTCATCCTCGATGTCGAGATGCTCCAACACATGATGGAGTTCCTCACCCCGATCGATCTGAGCGACGAAGCACTGGCGTTCGACGCAATGGAGCGGGTGCCGACAGGCGGCCATTTCTTCGGCGATCAGCACACGCTGGATCGCTACACAACCGCGTTCTACTCACCGATGCTCAGCGACTGGCAAAACCACGGCGCCTGGACCGAAGCGGGCGGCCTGAACGCGACCCAGCGAGCGACGGCGCTGTGGCAGACCGCACTCGATGACTACCAGGCACCGCCGATGCCCGATGACCGACGCGAAGCCCTCGACGACTATGTCGCCCGCCGCAAAGAACAGATCGGCGCCGGCGAGCCATAGCCCGCCCGTTCGGGCTCAGGGCCAGGCTGCCCGGGCAGTCAGGGTCAGCACGGTCGCAGCGACGAAGAGCAACAGCGACAGCGTCATGGCCGTTGGCACGGTGAAGACCTCGGCGACCGCGCCGAGCGAGATACCGCCGATGACTTCGCCGATCGATTCGCTCTGCCCCATGAACGAGTGCGTCGTGGCTCGTGCTGAGTCAGATGCGAACGTGTTCGTCCAGACCTCGACCAGTGGTTGGGTCGCGCTGTGGAAGCCGCCCTGGACGACCAGACCGATCGCCGCCAGCCACAACAGCTCGACATGGGCGAGCACGCCGATCCCGGCCGCAGTGACCGCGAGAAAGAGCGCCATCGCAGGCACCACGCTGCGTCCACTGATGCGGCGCCGAACAACCGTGAGCAAGCCGGCCGAGATCAGCAGGCGGGCCGCAACCAGCACGCCGACGACGACCGCCTCGTTCACATCTTCGGGGAAGCCGACATCGACCAGGCGCTGAATGTCCAGTCGGTCGATGGCTTCTTTGGCGATGCCGCCGATGACGATGACGGTCGCCAGGATGCGGAGCGCACCGATCTGCTTCACCTGACGCCAGCCATCGCCGAGCGTGGCAAAGAACTCGGCCCAACCTTCGCCCTTGTTCCGCGTGAAGCCGTGCTCGGGCATGATCGCGAGCAACACGACGCCCCACAAGAACAGGCATGCGCCCGTCGCTGCAATCGCTACCGACAGCGACGTGAGCGCGGCGAAACCGGAGAACAGACCAATGCCGACGATGGCGGCCAAGAACTGGATCTGCGACCGGCGCAGAATCAGAGGCTCGGCGTCGTCGACCGAACCCGTCTCGTCCGTGATCCAGGCCGTTTCGGCGCCACTGTGGAAGGTCGAGGCGACGCCGACCAATACCTGGCTTGCGATGAGGAGCGCGTAGTCCTCGACGAATGCGCTCAGGCCAAAGGCAATGCCGCCGAGCAGATAGCTGATGATGACCGAGAGCCGACGGCTGTAGACATCGGCGACGACGCCGGTCGGGATCTCGCTCACGAAGATCGCTGCTTCGAACACGGTGCCCAGCAAGACGAGCTGCAGCGGTGAGAGTTCGACGTCGGTGACGAGGCGGGTGAAGAAGAGCGGCCAGAAGGCCCGCTCGCACGCCCAGCGGACGGCACCGTTCGCGATGTACACGCGCTCGGCGCTGACGGGAGTCACCGGCGCACCTTAGGTCCCGGTCGGGATGACCGCTTCGGTTTCATGGCCGCTACGTTCGGCGGTCGAGAATCGACAGGAGAAGCCATGCTGCAGGTCAACGAGTACTTCGACGGCAACGTCAAATCGATCGGGTTTCAGGGCCAGCCGCTCGCCGCATCGGTCGGTGTGATGGCGCCCGGCGAGTACGAGTTCGGCACCTCGCAGAAGGAAGTCATGACGGTCGTCAGCGGCGAGCTCGTCGTGAAGCTGCCCGGCAGCGACGAGTTCGTTGCCTACCCCGCCGGCCAGAGCTTCGAGGTCGATGCCAACCAGAAGTTCCAGCTCCAGGTCGCCGTCGACACCGCCTACCTCTGCACGTACGAGTAACCGGGTCGCCGCCACGAACGGGTGTCAGGCACCGTTCGCTGGCGGCG
>CALDGN010000036.1 GCA_937942965.1 uncultured Acidimicrobiales bacterium
AAGCCGCCCAGCCCGCGGCCCATCAATGGGCGTCTCGGTGTCGATGGCAACATTCACAGCGCCCGACAACGCAGTCGCAAGACGATCGAGACCCTGCTCGTCGACGACGAGCGTGACAGGAATGCTGGACGGGTCACGCGACATTGCGCCCCGACCCTATGGCACCGACACGATCTGTCGCAGCCAGTGTCAGTCAGCCTTGAGATCTGCCTCGATGAATTCAGCCTCGGTGCGGGGACCCTGTCCCTCGCGGCTCGCCTCTTGTCCACGCAGTTCAACGCGTCGGATCTTGCCCGAGATCGTCTTGGGAAGGTCGGCGAATTCGAGTCGGCGCACGAGCTTGTAGCCCGACACGCGTTCACGCATGAAGCTGAAGATCTCAGTCGCCGTTGCTGCAGTGGCTTCGTAGCCCGGGGCCGGGATCACATAGGCCTTGGGGACGAAGCCGCGTAGTTCGTCAGGTGACGGCACGACGGCAGCTTCGGCAACTGCGGGGTGTTCGACGAGCACGCTTTCGAGTTCGAACGGGCTGATGCGGTAACCCGACGCTTTGAAGACGTCGTCAGCACGGCCGACGTAGGTGATGTAACCGTCGGCGTCTCGGCTCGCGACGTCGCCGGTGTGATACCAACCGTTGCGCATGACCTCGGCCGTCTTGTCGCCATCGTCGGCGTAGCCATCCATCACCGCAACCGGGCGCTTGTCGGTGATGTTGATGCCGATCTCTCCCTCGTCGGCTGGTTCGTCATCGGGGTCAAGCAGGGCGATCGTGTAGCCCGGCATGGGGCGACCCATCGAACCAGGGACGACTCGCGCCCCAGGCGGGTTACCGACCTGGGCGGTGGTCTCGGTCTGGCCGTAGCCGTCACGGATCGTGGCGCCCCAGGCCTGTTCGACCTGCGCAATGACCTCAGGGTTGAGCGGCTCGCCGGCCGAGAGCAGCTCGCGAAGCGCGACGTCGTAGGCAGCGATGTCTTCCTGGATCAGGAATCGCCAGACCGTCGGCGGGGCACAGAGCGTGGTGACCTTGTGGTCGACCAGGACGTTGAGCACGGCGGGCGCGTCAAAGCGGGTGTAGTTGTAGATGAAGACACAGGCCTGGGCGTTGAACGGGGCGAAGAAGCAACCCCACGCATGCTTGGCCCAACCAGGCGAGGACAACGTCCAGTGGACATCGCCGGGCATCAAGCCCATCCAATACATCGTCGACAGGTGGCCGATGGGATAGCTCACCTGTGTATGGCGGACGAGCTTGGGCTTCGAGGTCGTGCCCGAGGTGAAGTACTCGAGCAGAGGATCACTCGGAACGGGCCGGGTCGCCGGCGTGAACGAGGTGCCCCGATCACGAGCCGCTTCGTAGGGCTGCCACCCCGCCGCTGTCGCTCCCCCGTCGGTGGCAGCAATGAGGACCTTGATGACATCGCCAGTCACGTTTGAGGCAAGTGCGTCGACCGCTGCGGCGCCTGTTGCGTTGGTGACAACCATGCGAGCGCCGCCTCGTTCGAAGCGGTCGGCAAGATCGCTTCCGGCGAGCAGTGTGGTGGCGGGAATGACGACGAGACCAAGTCGCATTGCAGCGAGCATCGTCTCCCACAGCTCAGGTTGGTTGCCAAGCATCACGAGCACGCGGTCGCCGTGCGTGAGACCGTGGTCGGCGAGCAAGTTCGCGACTTGTCGTGATCGGTCGGCAAGATCCGCGTAGCTCAGCTTGACCTCGGACCCGTCTTCTTCGACCAGGTGGAGTGCGGCTGCGTGATTGCCAGCAGCGATGGCATCGAAGTAGTCCTCGACCCACGAGAAGGCGTCACCGACATCGGGCCATCCGAAGCTGTCGTAGGCGGCTTCGTAGTCGGTCCGGTGTTCGAGCAGTAGATCTCGTGCGGCGACGAATGCCGCTCCCCCAGCCGTTGCTGTCGTCATGCCGTTCCCTCTCACTCGGCCCGTCCTGCGGGCAGCTCGGGGGCCAGCCTAGCAAGCGTTAGGTTGGCCGTTCAGGGGCACAGTTGGTTTGGGATGCCGACCTCGCATTGCGCAACCAGCAGCGCATCAACGACATCGACCGTGCCACTCGAATCGACGTCAGCCACGCCGGCGTTGAGCTGCTGCGTAGGGGCGGGCAGCGGGCAACTGCCATGGTTCGTGCGGTTTCCAACCGTGAACTGCACGATCACCAGCGCGTCGATCACACTGAGGTCTCGGTCGCAGTCCGCATCGCCGCCGACCGGTTCGAGCTTCGAAAGCGTGATCGTGAAGGCCTCATCGGCGCCGGTGCGGGTGGTTTCCAGCCAGGGCGAGTAGACGGTCGACAGGGTGTCGAGCGTGATCGGGTCGATGTCGAGCGTGCGTAGGAACCCGTCGCCACCGTTGTCGAGGAACTGGTAGTTGGTGAGGACATGGTGGACGGTGCGGCCACACGCATCCGTGAACGACCCGCGAGCGGCTTCGCCGGGACGATGACCCGAGAGCACCAGGGCAACCGTGCATCGTTGAGCGATTGCCGATTGGAGCTTCGGGATGCGGACGCTGCCGTCGCCTTCGGTGAACTCGTGCGTGGTCACGATGGCGAGGTGATCGGGATGTGCGCCAAGCACGTCGTCGAACCACGACAAAACGGCGTCGACGTCGGCCTCGTCGCCCACCAAGTGTCGGAGGTGCACAAGCAACAGATCGTGGCCTGGAACCGATCGTTGCTG
>CALDGN010000037.1 GCA_937942965.1 uncultured Acidimicrobiales bacterium
GTCAGCGGGAACACGTTGTTGCGCAGCTTCTGACCAAACACGTAGACGCCCGGCAAGGTCGACAACGCCACAAAGGTCAGCGGCACATGGATCGTCAACATGACGATGAACGCGAAGACAAACGCCAACACGCTCATCGACACCAGCGGCCCGAACGCGAGCAGCACCTGGATCGATCGGATGTCGCTGTTCGCCCGCGAGATCACTTCGCCCGACTGCGTGCGGTCGAAGTAGCTGAACGGCAGCCGGGTCAGATGCCGGTAGAGCAGCGCCCGCAGATCCGTCTCAACACCCCACGCCACTTGGAACAACGAGTAGCGATACGTCATCGAGGTGAGGAACCGGCCCACGCCGAGTCCAAGCAGCACAAACACCCAGCGCCACAGCCCGTCACTGTCGCGAGCCTCGGCCGCGTCAATCGCAGCTCGGGCCGTCGCCGGCGCCGCGACTTGTATAGAAAGAGCGATCGCGCCGGCCGTCAATCCGATGATGAGCGGCCGACGATGCTGACGCACGACCGGAAGCAGTCGCCGAAACCAGCCGAGGTCTTTGTCGGGATCGATGCCCGCGCCAGGTGGCGCCTGGGTCGCTTCGACACCGATCGGTTCAAACCGAGTCGCTGTCGCATGCCCGTCGTCCATCGCTCAGCAGTGTGGCAGCGGGAATCGCGTCGTACACAGACGAACAAGTCCAACAGGCGACGGCGCAATAATGCGACGAGCTCAGACGTAGGGATTCGGTACGTCCAAGTTCACGGGTCGCCCGAAGCCCGGGAGGCGGATCTCTTGGTCGGTGATCTCAAGATCGTCGCCGACCAACACACCTTCGCCGAAGCGGTAGATGCTCTCCTGCGTCGCATCGCACATCGCGTCGTCGTAGGACTGTGCTTGGGCCGCGACGGCTTCGGCACGACCGTCATAGGCGGCCATGTGCGGATTGCCCCACCGGGCTTCGAGCATTGAGCGGGTGTGGCTCGGCGACAGAATCAGGCCGGTGGCGTTATTGCCGCCGAAGCCCTTGCTGTTGATGAAGGCCGCCTGGCGTTGCTCGGCGGCAAGTTCGGTGTGACCGATCGTGAACGCAAGATGGTCCGTTGCCACGTCTTCGGCCAGCTGATCGATCGAGTGGATGCCAGGCAGCCAGCCGTCGTGCCATGCGCCGAGGACGGCTCCGAGCTGATCGCCGCCCGCGGGCGCCATTGAATGACCGACATAGGACTTGATCGCCGCGACCGGCCAGTCGTCGATGCCAAAGGTGCCGGCCAATCGGCTGAGGATGTCCGACTCGGTCACGCGGTTCTGCGGCGTGCCCGTGCCGTGGGCCTGCATGTGCGTGCCATAACGCAGGCCGTCGTCGCCGAGAATGTTGCGAGCCAGCCCCAGGGCCTTGCCGACCGTCAGATAGTTGCCAACGCCGGGTCCCGGGATCGACTTCTTGAATCCGTCGGCGTTGACGAACACACCGCCAACACTGCCCAGGATCTGCGCGCCGAGTTCCAACGCGAGCTCGTCGTCCATCAACAGCGCGTAGACACCTGACTCCGCAACGGTGAAGCCAGCATTCTCTGCGAATGGTCGACACGAACGCCGCAGGTCAGGAGCGTCGCTCTGGTCGAGCGCCATGATCGCTTCGTCGTCGGTGAGTGCCCCCATCGTGCGGTACCCCTCGATGACTTCAGGCACGATGGGTGCCTCGGCGTTGCCAACGAGCACGACGCGCTTGTCGCCGGAGGCAATGGCTTCGGCGCCGCGCTTGAGGTTGTAGAGGAACGTGGCGCATGCGCCGATGATGCCCGCGGTGTCGCCGACCGATCCCAACACATACGCATTGATGAAGTCGCCGGGCATCTCCGACAGACCGAGCGGCACGTTCTTCGACGTCGGCCGCTTGCCGAGCAGGCTGTTTTGATACATGCCGCCATAGCCCGCGTTGTCGAGTTGACCCATGGCGCTGCCCGAGTACACCGCGAACTGATCCGGGAGCACCTTGGCCTTCAACAGGTCGAGGCCAATGCCGGAGCTACGCAGTGCGTCGGATGCAGCAAAGACCGTGATCTGGAGCCCGCGGGGATGATTGCGTGAGCCGTAGAGCGAGCCGGGATCGAACCCGGCGGGCAGCTGCCCAGCCGACGTGACCTTCATCGGCTGCACGGTCTGGGTGAACAGGTGGGGATCGCCGGAGATCGTGACGGTTACCGATCGGTCGTGCTCGTCGCTGACGTGCCAATTCGCCGGCAGGACTTGCGGCAACAGGCGAGTGCTGAGGCGAAAGGTGATCGGGGGTTGGTCAGGGTCGTGAGGCACCTCGGTGTGCCACCGCATCTGGTTGCGTTGCGCGTCGGCAATGCCGCGAATGAGCGTGCCAGCGAGCATCTGCTCGCGTGCGCCGTCGCTCGTCGCGTCGTCGGTGCCCATGAGCGCGCTGAGGCTGCGGAATGTTCGCGCTGCGTCGGTTGAACCCAACACGTCGATGACCTTGCGGCGATACGCGTGATGGAAGGAGAGGCGGCCGGCGGGGTTGATCCCGCCGAACCCCACGATGACGGGCAAATTCGCAGGCACTGCAACCTTGGGGGATGGTCGATCGTTCGATCAGGGCGTCGGCTGAACCATACCCGTGGGGCGCGTCGTGCAGAGAGTTCGCGGTCGTCAACCCGCGGACAGACCCTAAATCGAAATGTTCAAGTTTCCTGGGAATGTGCCGTTGGGGTTAGTCGTTGCACCGTCATGTCACCGTACGCTTCCCCTCGGTTGCGGCGGTCTCAAACCGCAGCGGATCACACCGCTTCCCCGAAACCACCACACACCCCCCACCTGAACACACAGGAGTCAGAACATGGGTAAGGCCGTCGGCATCGACCTCGGAACCACGAACTCAGTCGTCGCTGTCCTCGAAGGTGGCGACCCCGTCGTCATCGCAAACGCCGAAGGCGCACGTACCACCCCCTCGGTCGTTGCGTTCTCCAAGAGCGGCGAAGTCCTGGTTGGCGAAGTCGCCAAGCGCCAGGCAATCACCAACCCCGAGCGCACGCTTCGCTCGGTGAAGCGCCACGTCGGTACCAACTGGACGATCGACATCGATGGCAAGGACTACACCTCCCAAGAGGTCTCGGCCCGAACGCTGCAGAAGCTCAAGCGCGACGCCGAGGCCTACCTCGGTGAACCCGTCACCCAGGCCGTGGTCACCGTGCCCGCCTACTTCGACGACTCGCAGCGCACCGCCACCAAAGAAGCCGGCCAAATCGCCGGCCTCGAAGTCCTGCGCATTATCAACGAGCCGACGGCCGCAGCCCTCGCCTACGGCCTCGACAAAGATGCCGACCAGACGGTGCTCGTGTTCGACCTCGGCGGCGGCACCTTCGACGTGTCCGTGCTCGAGATCGGCGACGGCGTCTTCGAAGTGAAGTCGACCAGCGGTGACACCAAGCTCGGTGGCGACGACTGGGACGAAGCCGTCATCGAATGGCTCGTCACCTCGTTCAACAACGACCACGGCGTCGACCTCTCCAGCGACAACATGGCGATGCAACGTCTCAAGGAAGCAGCCGAGAACGCCAAGATCGATCTCTCGGCCAAGCAAGAGTCGCAGATCAACCTGCCGTTCATCACCGCTACCAACGACGGCCCGCTGCACCTCGACTACACGCTGAGCCGCAGCCGCTTCCAGGACATGACCGCCGCGCTGCTTGACCGCTGCCGCGGCCCATTCGAGCAGGCGATCAAAGATGCCGGTCTCGTCAAGGGCGACATCGACCACGTGATCCTCGTCGGTGGCTCGACCCGCATGCCAGCCGTGTCCGAACTCGTCTTCGACATGACCGGCCGCGACCCACACAAGGGCGTGAACCCCGACGAAGTCGTCGCCATCGGCGCCGCCGTTCAGGCCGGTGTCATCAAGGGCGACGTCACCGACGTGCTGCTCCTCGACGTCACCCCGCTCTCCCTCGGTATCGAAACCAAGGGCGGCGTGATGACCAAGCTCATCGAGCGCAACACCACCATCCCGACCAAGCGCACCGAGGTCTTCACGACCGCTGACGACAACCAGCCTTCGGTCGAGATCCACGTCCTGCAGGGCGAGCGCGAGATGGCCCAGTTCAACAAGACGCTCGGCAAGTTCCAGCTCGTCGACCTGCCACCCGCTCCCCGCGGCGTGCCCCAGATCGAGGTCGCCTTCGACATCGACGTCAACGGCATCGTGCACGTGTCCGCCAAGGACCGAGCCACCGGCAAGGAACAGTCGATCACGATCACCGGCCAGAGCTCGCTCGACGGTGACGCCATCGACCAGATGATCCGCGATGCCGAAGCTCACGCCGACGAAGACAAGCGTCGCCGCGACGAGGCCGAGATTCGCAATACCGCCGACACGCTCGTGTACCAGACCGAAAAGCTGCTTCGCGATCACGGCGACAAGATCACCGACGGCGAACGCGTCGAGGTCGACGAGAAGATGGCCACGCTCAAGACGGCCCTCGAGGGCGAAGACCTCGACGTCATCAAGGGCGCAACCGAAGCCCTCATGAATGCCAGCCAGCAGTTCAGCCAGCGCTTGTACGAGAACGCCAGCGTCAATGACCAAGGCGGCGACGAAGAATCAGCATCAGGTGACGACGACATTGTCGACGCCGAGATTGTTGAGGACTGAGCTCGGGAAACCGAGAACGGAGACGAACGATGAGCAGCGACATCGATCCGAATGAGTCCGAAGCATCCGGACCCGACGAACCAACCGAGGCACCCACCGAGGTGGTCGACGGCATTGTTGACGAATCTGTCGACGGTGATCCGGCCGAGGCGGCCCCGGCCGCGGCCACTGACGGATCAGACGGCGCCACGGTCGAGATGACTGAAGAGGCCGTCGTCGCGCTCATCGCCGAACGCGACGAGTACCTCGAAGCGCTCCAGCGGCTCAAGGCCGAGTTCGCGAACGCCCGCCGACGCTCTGACGAACAAGCTTCGTCACAGCGTCAGCAGGCTGCCGCCGATCTCGTCGGCCGGCTTCTGCCTGTCCTCGATAGTGCGGCAGCTGCGCTCAACCAGGGGGTCGAAGAAGTTCGCCCCTTGAGCGAAGCCCTCCTTGAAGTCCTGAACAGTCAAGGGCTCGCCGAACTCGACCCGGTTGGCGAACCGTTCGACCCCGAGCAGCACGAGGCCGTGATGTTCGAATCCGGCGAAGGCGAACAGGTCGTCATCGAAACGATGCGCCTGGGTTACGTCTGGAATGACCGCGTGCTCCGCGCTGCCATGGTGAAGGTGCGGGGCTGATCTGGTGAAGCGATGAGCGGCGAGATCAAGCGCGAGTGGCTCGAAGCCGATTACTACCGCGTGCTCGGCGTAGCCAAGGACGCACCGCAAGCCGACATCACCAAGGCGTACCGCAAGCTCGCCCGCGAGTTCCACCCGGACAAGAACCCGGGTGACACTGCGGCCGAAGAGCGCTTCAAAGAAATCACTGCGGCGTACGACGTCATCGGTGACGAGAAGACGCGCGCCGAGTACGACCAAGTTCGCCGTCTCGGCCCGATGGCCGGCGGGTTCGGCGGCGGAGCTGGCGGCCCTGGTGGCTTCGACTTCAACATGTCCGACGTCGGCGACATTGGCGACATTCTCGGCTCGATGTTCGGCGGCGGCGGCCAAGGCGGCGGCTTCTTCGGCGCCGGTAACCCGCGAGGCCAGCGACAAATGCGTGGCCGCGATCAAGAAGCCCGCCTTCGCATCTCCTTTGACGAAGCAGTGCGTGGGACAACCACCACGCTCAGCCTGAGCGATCAATCCGGCCAGCGATCCATGAAGGTTCGTATCCCAGCCGGTGTCACCTCAGGTCAGCGGATTCGCTTGCGCGGCAAGGGCAGCCCGGGCACCCCTCCTGGCGATCTCTATGTCATCGTCGAAGTCGACGACCACCATCTCTATGGACGCGACGGTGAACGCCTCACCCTCGAGGTCCCGATCACGTTCGCCGAAGCTGCGCTCGGTGCCGACATCGATGTCCCTACCTATGGGGGCGAAACCGTCACCGTTCGCATCCCGGCCGGGACCCAACATGGCCGCACGCTACGTGTGCGTGGTGCCGGTGCACCCGTCGGCGACGGCGACAAGACCGGCGACCTTCTCGTGACGGTCTCACTCGCCGTGCCCCGCAACCTCAGCAATAAGGAACAGGCCGCCCTCGAAGCGTTCGCCGAGCTGAGTGACGAATCACCTCGCCGCCATCTGTTTCCGAGTTCTGATTCGGCAGGCCGCTGAGCATGGACACCACGGGTCGTCACCGCGCCGTCTACATCATCTCGGTGGCCGCGGAACTGACCGGCGTCCACCCACAGACCTTGCGCGTCTATGAGCGCAAAGGTCTCATCGCTCCGGCCCGCACCGGTGGCATGTCGCGTCGCTTCAGCGACGCGGACATCGAACGCATCCGTCGCGTCCAGGAACTCACCAACGAGGGTTTGAACCTCGCAGGCGTCGCGCGGGTTCTCGAACTCGAAGCTGAAATCGAACATCTTCGATCTGCACTGGCGTCGTATGAGTCGCGCACGACGACCTCAACTGCGTTGGTGCCCCTTGATCGAGCGCGGATTGTTGTCGAACCTTCGAGTCTCGAATCTCAGACCTCGGATTGACACCGTGTTCTATCGGCAACGCGTGACCTGATCTCACGCACCGTGGCTGGTCGGCAGGGAAATACACCTGAAACGTGCGCAGCCAGACCGGCCTGGGCTACAGTTTCGCCCGATTGTCGACACACCTGTGAGCGCGCGCATTTACACGCGCTTTCTCACGCACCACCACCGAGTCCGCCGCACGCGGCGAACTCACCAGAAACGGAGAACATCGGGATGAGCTACGTAGAGGGATCCGCACTGCGGACCTTTTCGAAACGATCGCGAACAGCGATCGTCGCGCTGGTCGCCACGGCGATGCTGGCGTCAGGCCTCTTCTTGGGCCTGTCCTCAGACAGCGCCCAAGCAGCACCGCTCGCGTCGGTCGCTGACCAGACCTATTGCTACGGCCTCGACGAGGGCACGGGCGACGCAACAGAGGATCAGCAGTTCCTGCACGAGGTGGTGCTCGATGCAGGTGGTGCGAATCCAACCAAGCTCCAGCCAGGTGCACTGGCGACGCCAGTCGATCCGGCCGGCAACATCGAGAGCATCGCAGTCCGTAACGACGCGTCGGAGATCTACGTCTACGACCCGGCCGCCGGCGCAATGTTCACGATCGACGTCGACACCGCAACTGAAGTTGCTGCAACCGACTTCAACCTGACCGGCCTCGGAGACATCGACGCGATGTTCTTCCAGAACGACACCGACGGCAACCCAGCCAACGACATCCTTTGGGTCCTCGAGGACATCAATGATGGCGTCGCTGGCAACGTCGATGCCGATGAGCTGACCGGCTACAACACCGCAGGCGCTGCGGTCGCTGGTCCCGTCGCACTGGTACTGCCAGTCGACACCACGGTCGAGGGCGCGACCTGGGTCGCCGACACCGGCGAGTTCCTCATCTCTTACACGACCACTGCTGCTGCAGTTGACTCGACACTGGCAAGCCTTGGTACGGCTGCTGTTCCGTCGAGCTCGCCGACCGTGATCGGCACCACGCAGATCGACGTCGAAGGTCTCGGTACCGACGGCGCCGGCGCAGTGTTCATCACCACTGGTGAAGACGGCGTGGACGCAAACAACTTCTACCACGTTGACGAAGCCGGTCCGACGACGTCCTTGCTTCTCGACATGTCGGCAGGAGCTCCAGCGGGTGGTGACGCTGACTTCGAGTCCATCGACTGTGCGTGGGCAGATATCACGCTCGACAAGGCCATTACTTCCGCAGTCCGTAATCCCGACGGCACGACGGAACTGACCTACACCTTCACGATCACGAACACCGGTGAGCTTCAGCTCGCCGACGTGACCCTGACCGACCCAATGGCGAACTTCGACGTCGCCGCCGGTCCTACCCCAGACGACATCAACGGCGACTGCTCGACCGCAGTCAACGCCGGCACCCAGGTCCTCAACATCGACCAGTCCTGCACCGCCGTCTGGATCTACACCGTCAACGACGGCCCTGGCGACTACGACAACACCGCTTCGGTCTCGGGTACCCCGCCGAACGGCATCGCCGCCGAGGTCACCGACACCGACACGGTGACGGCAACCATTCCTGCTGCTGACCAGCCTGTCCTCGAGATCGTCAAGACGGTCGTCGACGCAACGCTGGCCTGCCCCGCACCAGTTGCTGGCCTCGACACGATCCCTGTCGCCACCGGCGAACAGGTCAAGTACTGCATCACCGTCACCAACTCCGGTGCCGGTGCCGCAACCAACGTCGAAGTGAATGACAACCTCGACGCTGCAAGCCCACGCACGATCGGTGACCTCGCCGCAGGCGCATCGTCGTCGTACGAGTACATCGTCACCGTTGGCGCCAACCCCGAAACCAACACCGCTGTTGTCAGCGGCCAGGACGGCGACGGCGTTGCTGTTGCAACCGCAAGCGATCAGGCCGGTACGACCCAGCCTGCACCTGGTTCGATCTCGAACTTCGTGTTCGAAGACACCAATGGTGACGGCATCCAGGATGCGGGCGAGGCCGGCATCCAGGGCGTGACTGTCAACCTGTGGACCAGCGACGGCGCTGGCAACCCAGTTGCGCAGATCGCAACCACCACCACCGACGCAAACGGTGAGTACATCTTCCCGAACCTGCCTGCTGGCGATTACGTCGTTCAGTTCGTGGCTCCAGGTGGCCGTGACTTCAGCCCTGCTGATCAGGGTGGCGACGATGCTGCTGACTCCGATCCGGATCCAGCTGACGGCATCACCGACAACATTGCACTCGCTCAGGGCGAAGACAATGTTGACGTCGACGCAGGCATCCTGCCAATCGCACCGCTCGGTTCGATCTCGAACTTCGTGTTCGAAGACACCAACCTCAATGACGTCCAAGATGCTGGCGAGCCTGGCGTTCCTGGCGTGACCGTCAACCTGTGGTCGAGCGATGGCGCCGGTAACCCGGTTACCCAGCTCGCCTCCACCACCACCGATGCAAACGGTGAGTACATCTTCGACAACCTGGCTGCTGGCGACTACGTCGTTCAGTTCGTGACACCACGTGACATCGTTGGCCAGAACGTTGGCGGTGACGAGGCTGCTGACTCCGATCCAGATCCAGCTACTGGCATCACCGACAACATCGCTCTCGCCGCTGGCGAAGACAATGTTGACGTCGACGCTGGTCTTGAGCCGTTCGCTAACCCTGGTTCGATCTCGAACTTCGTGTTCGAAGACACCAACCAGAACGACGCACAGGATGCTGGCGAGCCTGGTGTTCCTGGCGTGACCGTCAACCTGTGGTCGAGCGATGGCGCTGGCAACCCAGTTGCTCAGCTGTCGACGACGACCACTGATGCAAACGGTGAGTACATCTTCGACAACTTGCCTGCTGGCGACTACGTCGTTCAGTTCGTGACGCCACGTGATCTCGTTGGCCAGAACGTTGGCGATGACACGCTCGACTCGGATCCAGATCCAGCTACGGGCATCACCGACAACATTGCGCTCGCTCAGGGCGAAAACAATGTTGACGTCGACGCTGGTCTTGAGCCGTTCGCTAACCCTGGTTCGATCTCGAACTTCGTGTTCGAAGACACCAACCAGAACGACGCACAGGATGCTGGCGAGCCTGGCGTTCCTGGCGTGACCGTGAACCTGTGGTCGAGCGATGGCGCTGGCAACCCAGTTGCTCAGCTGTCGACGACGACCA
>CALDGN010000038.1 GCA_937942965.1 uncultured Acidimicrobiales bacterium
ACGTTCCACCCGACGTTCTTGTACGAATCGCTGTGGAACCTCGGCATCGTCGCCGTGCTGCTCTGGATCGACCGTCGTGGACTGCTCAAGACCGGCAAGCTCGTGTGGGTCTACACCGGCCTGTACGCGATCGGTCGCCTGTGGATCGAAGCAATCCGCATCGATCCGGCGACCGAGATCCTCGGGTTGCGCGTCAACCTGTGGCTGATGGGGCTGATCCTGCTCGTGTCGGCGTTCATGCTGCGCAACGCACGGGCCGACAAGACTGCCCTCGACGACGCTGCTCTCGATGAGGCCGGCGGCGACGACGATTACGCCGAGGACATGTCTGATGAGTCGGACGACAGCGACGAAGAAGAATAAGAGGGCGCTCTGGCCCGGGGCGAGATTGCTCAGACAACTCGCGTAGTCGGGACTCGGCGACTCACTAGGGTGAAGGCGTGGCCTTTATCGCTGGCAACCCGTACGGGAATCGAGTGACCCGCACGCTCGGTTTCGTCGATCTAAGTGGCTTCACGAGCTACACACAAAGCGAAGGCGACGAGGTCGCTGTTCGGGCCCTCACGTTCTTTCGGGCCGTGACTCGCGAGGTGTGCGCCCGTCACGGCGTGCGCATCGCGAAGTGGCTGGGCGACGGCGCAATGCTCGTCGGCGTCGAAGCCGAAGAGATCGCCGAGACGATGACCGAGCTGCGCCGCCTGTTCAGCGAGAACGATCAGCCGCTTCCACTCAAAGCAGGCATCGCAACCGGCCCCGTCATCTTGTTCGAAGGCGATGACTACATCGGCTCGATCGTGAACTTGGCTTCTCGTTTGGCCGACTTGGCCCAACCCGGCCAGCTCCTAGCTCCCAAAGAGTTCGTGTCCGCGATGATGGTGAACACCGAGGCCATCCCGATCGGGCCGGTTCAGGTCAAGGGCTTCCCCGAAGCGATCGAGGTCGTTGCACTCGTTCCGTCGTGAGCGACGACGATGAGCCGCTCGAACTGAGCGAGTTCGAGTCCGCGGTACTGGATCTGGTCGGCTCGCTCGAGCCCGGCGACATCATGAGCTATGGCGAGGTCGCCGCCGAAGTCGGGCGTCCTGGCGCGGCCCGAGCGGTCGGTTCGACGCTTCGTCGACACGGAAGCGGGGTGCCGTGGTGGCGCATCGTGGCAGCGAATGGCCGCTTGGTTCCCGGTGGCGAACAGCGCCATACCGACCATTTGCGGGCCGAAGGTGTGCCCGTCCGTAACGGACGCGTCGTCATGCGAGAGCTCTGAAACGCCAACGATTCGTGAGTCGCATGCTGGCGTTCTCCAGCGGCTTTATGCGGATTCCCGGCCGGGTCATGGGTGCGTCGGGCCGACAGCGGTACCATCCCCAGCGGTGATGAACGATTCGACCCCGCTCCGATGAGCCCAACTTTTGCTGACTTGGGCCTTGCAGAGCCCATCGTGACGGCACTCGAGAGCCGGGGCATCACGGAACCATTCCCGATCCAGGCGATGTCGATCCCTGACGCGATCACGGGTCGAGACGTCTGTGGCAAGGCTAAGACCGGATCGGGCAAGACCTTCGCGTTCGGCCTGCCGGTGCTTCATCAGCTCGAAAAGGCGGACAAGCAGCGGCCACACGCGCTCGCACTTGTGCCGACCCGCGAACTCGCCGTGCAGGTGCACGATGAGCTTTCGCCGATCGCCGAACTGCTCGACCGAACCGTCGCGGCCATCTACGGCGGCGCCGACATCGAGAAGCAGATCAGCAAGCTGCAGCGTGGCGTTGACTTCATCGTCGCCACGCCGGGTCGCCTCATCGACCTGATCGAACGCAAAGAAGTCAGCCTCGACGACGTCAAGCACGTCATCGTCGACGAAGCCGACCGCATGGCCGACATGGGGTTCATGCCTCAGGTCGAGTGGCTACTTCGTCACGTGCCGGGCGAACATCAGACGCTGCTGTTCTCGGCCACCCTCGATGGTGTCGTCGACCGTCTGATCTCTCGCTACCAGCACGAGCCTGCACGCTTCGAGGTCGAGTCCGACACCACCACGGTCGACTCGATGCAGCATCGCTTCTTGCTCGTGCACGAAATGGATCGCCCCAAGGTCGTCGCTGCGATCGCCCGTGCGGCCCATCGCACCCTGGCCTTCAGCCGGACCAAGCACGGGTGCGACCGGCTCGTCAAACAAGTCAACGAGGCCGGCGTTGTAGCCGCCGCGATCCACGGCGATCTGCGCCAGAAGAGCCGCGAGCGTGCCCTCAAAGAATTCACGGACGGCGAGATCGAGCTGCTCGTAGCGACCGATGTCGCTGCTCGTGGCATCCACGTCGACGATGTCGATGTGGTGATCCACTATCAGCCAGCATCGGACCACAAGTCGTACCTGCACCGTTCGGGCCGCACCGCTCGTGCGGGCAACAGCGGCGTGGCCGTAACCCTGTCGATCTGGAACGAAGAGCTCGAAGTCAAGCGGTTGCAGAAGCGCCTTGGTCTTGAGCAGCCGATCGTCGAGATGTTCTCCAATGACGAACGTTTGGACGATCTCGGTGGTTGGGATCCCTTCGCCCAGTAAGCCGACGCCGTCGACGAACGCTGTCGGCGTAGACGCGGTCGCTGCCTGGGCGGCGGCACACCAGCTGACGCCCGGCCAAGCGGTCGCGGCGTGGGCAGAAGCGCAAGCGCAGCATCTCGGCTCGTCGCTCGCTGAGTGCGGTCTTCGACTCATCGAAGAGCACTACCGCGGGCCGGTTGCTGAGCCATGTCCGGTCGTCACCGGTGCACCATCCGACCTCGGACACCTGTACGAGACGCTGTTGTCGGGCGAGGTTCGCAAACGTCGTGGCGTACACCTCACGCCGGCCGACATTGCGGCCCGACTGGTCGGATTGCTCGATGCCGAGTGGATCGCTCCAGGTGCCCGCGTGCTCGATCCCGCTGTTGGCGGTGGAGCGTTCTTGCTTGCTGCCGCCGACGCGATGGTGGCCGCAGGCGTGCCCGCTGATCTGGCCGCAACGGGACTGTCCGGCTGCGATCACGATCCGGTCGCCGTGGCGGTTGCCGAGACGGCATTGTCGCTATGGCGCATCGATCACGGGCTCGCACCTGCGCCGATGCCGTCGCTGCGGGTCGGCGACGGCCTGCTCGGCGAGCTTCCGCAGTGCGATATTGCGGTCGGCAATCCACCGTTCTTGAGCCAGCTGCGTACCCGTTCGGCGAATGCAGGCGAACGTCGAGATGCGCTTCGGGAACGATGGGGCGACTTGGTGACGGCCTACACCGACGAGGCATGGCTGTTCCTGACCGCCGCGCTTGATGCGGTCACTCCCGGCGGCCAGTTGGTGATGGTGCAGCCCGTATCTGTGCTCGCCGCTCGCCATGGCGAAGCGGTCCGAGGTCGCATCGGTGAAGACGCCCGGCTCGATGGCCTTTGGGTCAGTGCCGGACGGGTCTTCGACGCTTCGGTCGAGGTCTGCGCCCCGTTGCTGCGGCGAACCCAGGGCGATGACGTTCGTGGGTCGAACCCGAGAATCCGCCGCTGGCGAGGTCGGGATTTCGACGAACTCGACGCCGGTCCATCCGATCCGCCAGCCGAGGACTGGGGTCGGCTCGGGGCCGGCATCGCGGGAATTCCCGACGTGCGACTTGGCCGTAGCGTCACGTCGACCGCCACTATTGGTGATCGCGCAACGGTCACCGCTGGTTTCCGCGATCAGTTCTATGGCTTGGCGCCCCATGTGGGCGAGGCCGCGGAGCGAGCTCGCAGCACGATTCGGCCCTTGGCGACCGTCGGCATGCTCGACCCGTTCCAGTTCCGATGGGGGAGCGCCGAGTTCCGCTTCGCCGGCGAGCGATACCTCGCGCCTGCGCTCGACGCAGATGCCCTCGAACGCGAGGATCCAGAACTCGGACGGTGGGTCGAGGCTCGTCGCCGCCCCAAGGTCCTGATCGCAACCCAGACAAGAGTGCTCGAAGCCTGGGCCGATGCGTCGGGTGATGTGGTTCCGGCCACGCCGACGATCTCGCTCGAGCCACACGATGTCGACGACGAAGACGAGCTGTGGCGAATGCTGGCCCTCGTGATGACACCCGCGGTCAGCGCCGATGTCGCTGCTGCCTGCTTCGGCACGGCACTGTCGATTCGAGCGCTCAAGGTCTCGGCCCGCGATCTCGCTCTCGTGCCGGTCCCGACGGACCTCGCCGCGTGGGACGAGGGAGCGAACCTTGCGCGAGGCATGCAAGCGACCGTCGACGACGCCGGCCAGATCGAACCCAGCACACTCCAGGCGTTCGCCGAGGTCATGCACCGAAGCCTTGGCCTTGGCCAAGCTGGTGAGTCGGGCGGAACGTACGAGGGCTCGGGACCGGTTACCGACTGGTGGCGGGCCGGTTGGCCAGAGCGGGACCAGCCGCCGTCGATGGGAGCGAACTAGTGCCAGAGATCCTTGAGATCGAGATGTATCGGCGTGGTGCCGAGCCAGTAGTCGGCCGGACCATCGCATCGATCGAGGCGCCTGATGACTGGTACCTCAAAGGCGTTGACGCATCGAGTCTCGCGACTGCCCTCGCCGGTGCACGGATCGAGGGGACGGGCCGCCGAGGCAAGCTCATGTGGCTCGAGACCACCGCTGGTGCGCTCGGCCTGCGATTCGGGATGACCGGTCGCCTGATCGTGGACGACGTGGCGGTGATCGACGCACTCGAGTACTCGTCGAAGCGGCTCGACCCTGACTGGAACCGATTCGTGCTCCACCTCGAAGACGGGGGCTCGTTGGTCATGAACGATCCGAGACGCCTTGGGGGTGTCTCGCTCGACCCCGATCTCGACGAGCTCGGTCCCGATGCGTGGCAGCTTGATGACGGCCAATTGGGCGCCATCTTGGCCAAGACCCGGGTTGCGCTCAAGGCTGCGCTGCTCAATCAGAAGCGCCTCGCCGGGCTTGGGAATCTCCTCGCCGACGAGTTGTGCTGGCGGGCCGAGATCGATCCGCGACGGGTCGCGAAGGAACTTGGGGCCGATGACGTGTTACGTCTCGACGCTGAGCTCGTCCCGATGCTCGATGAGTTGTACGAGCGAGGCGGTTCGCATCTGGGCGATCATGTCGAAGCTCGTCGTGCCGAAGCCCCCTGCCCGGCTGAGGGAGCTGCAATGATGCATGACACGATCGGCGGACGATCGACATGGTGGTGTTCAGCACACCAGCGGTGAATCTCCCCTGACCTAGAGTCAGGCGGACCAGAAAGGACGGGATCATGGCCGAGCACGAGGAACCGACGTCGGGCGAGAACGAGGCAGCTGCGGCACCGCCGCCGCCTCCTGCACCGCCTGCCCCTCCAGCACCTCCAGCGGCGCCGCCTGCTCCACCGGCACCGCCCGCTGCGCCGCCAGCACCACCGGCTGCACCTCCGGCTCCACCGGCCGCGCCACCCGCACCGCCAGCAGCCCCTCCGGCACCGCCAGCAGCCCCTCCGGCTCCTCCGGCCGCGCCGCCTGCACCACCGGCCCCTCCTGCTGCGCCGCCTGCACCACCGGCCCCGCCTGCTGCGCCGCCAGCTCCACCCGCACCGCCAGTAGCGCCGCCGGGACCTCCGAGTGCTTCACCGGCCGCTCCTCCCGCTCCACCGAGCGCTGACATCGCAGATGACGCAGCATTGCCGGGGTCCGGCGCCCCTGTGGTGCCTGCCGACGATGCGCCCGCGCCACC
>CALDGN010000039.1 GCA_937942965.1 uncultured Acidimicrobiales bacterium
CCACCTCCTTTTCTTCGGTAAACGCAGTACAGCACACCGAAGGAGTCCGTGTCCCGTCAATTCGGCTCGAAGTCAGCCCAAACGGGGTAATTCACCGGCCCGAAACACAGCCGGTAGCGATGCACCGCGCACCGCTCGTCGCTCAGGTGCCGTCGTCTTCGAGCTCGAGTTCGATCGAGGGCCCAAGTGCACCGATCGAAGCGAGGTACTGGTTCGACAGATCGACGACGACCACCACATCGACAACAGGCACCGGATCGCCAGTCTCTTCAAGGCGGCGGAAGACGTAGTCAACGGCCTCGTCTTCGTGGGCAACGACGGTCTCGCCCGATGCGGCAGCTTCCATCGCGATCTCGTCAACGCCGCCATAGGTCGCCATGCCAGCCGAGCGCAGCAACTCAAGATGCAAGAGCAGCATGCGTTGCAGCCGGTCCCGGTTCAGACGGGCGTTGACTTCGTTCGGCAGCCGAGTCGCACAGAAGTCAGACGCCTCTTCGAGGTCGTAGATCGCCGACGATTCGGTTGCGCTGAGACGCGACGTTGCCCACCACCAGCTGGCTGCAGCGCAGCCGCCAATGATGAGCAACGTCAGGACTATGAAGAAGACCATTGGGTATGAGCGGACAAGCCGCTCAAGCTAAATCCCGATGCGCTGAGCGAGCAGCTCGCGGTGGTAGGTCGGGTCACCGAAGAGCAGCTCGCTGCTCTTGGCACGCTTGAAGTACAGGTGCGCTGGGTGTTCCCAGGTGAAGCCGATGCCGCCGTGGATCTGGATGTTCTCGGCAGCAGCGTGGAAGTACGCCTCGGAGCAGTAGGCCTTGGCCAGGCTGGCAACCGAAGGCAGCTCGTCGTTCATTTCGCCGGCGGCCCAACCTGCGTAGTACGCAGCGGACTTGGCGGATTCGACTTCGAGGAGCATGTCCGCACACTTGTGCTTGATGGCCTGGAAGCTGCCGATCGGGCGACCGAACTGCACGCGAACCTTGGCGTACTCGACGGCCATGTCGAGGCACATCTGAGCGCCGCCGACCTGCTCAGCGGCGAGGCCAACTGCAGCGAGGTCGAGGACGGTTTCGAGGACGTCCCAGCCGCCACCGTCGGTGCCGAGCAGCGTGGCTGGCGTGTTGTCGAAGGTGAGACGGGACTGCTTGCGGGTCTGGTCCATGGTGGCCAGTGCTTCGCGATTGAGGCCATCAGCGTCGCCAGCAACGGTGAAGAGGCTGACGCCGGCATCGGTGCGTGCAGCCACGATGATCAGGTTGGCCGTGTTGCCGTCGAGGACGTACATCTTGGTGCCGCTGAGCGTCCAGCTGTCGCCGCCGCCCGAAGCCTGCATCGCGATGCCGTCGGCGTTCCACTTGCCGCTCTCTTCGGCGAGTGCGAGCGTCGCGATCGTTTCACCGCTGGCGATGCCAGGCAGGTGAGCAGCCTTAGCTGCGTCGTCGCCGCTGTGAATCAGCGCGTTGGCGCCGAGCACGACCGAGCTGAAGAACGGGGCGCACAGCAGTGAGCGGCCCATCTCTTCGAGGACGATGATGAGCTCGACGTAGCCGAAGCCCTGGCCGCCGTTCTCTTCGGGGATGATGAGCGCCTGGAGGCCCATCTGTTCGGCCATCTGCGACCAAACCTCTGGGTCGTAGCCGTCATCAGTCTCCATGAGACGACGGACCTCTTCCTCGGAAGACTTGGTTTCCAGGAACGAGCGGACGAACTCCCGCAGCTGATCCTGTTCTTCGGTGAAAGCGAAGTTCACTTGTGACCCCTGTTGGTGACGATCGGGACGCGTTCGACGTCCGTTGAACGGCTCTGTTCTAGTCGGTCGGAGGCGCTCGCCCCAACCCGAACGCAAATTCACCTTGATTGCAGTGTCTCGCTTCGCCTGCTGCTCGTTGTTCCGAGCGCTCAATCCGCGCCAGTAAGGTGCCGCTCGTGGCACCAACACGATGGATCACTGAGATGGGCATGGGCGTCGACGTCCGTGGCAACGACTACACCAAGGCCGCGTGCCGAGCGGTGTTCGATGCGATCCATCACAGCTCGCTCAACTTCTTTGAAGCTGCCGGCAAGAAGCACGAAGACATGCTGATCGACGTGCATATTGGCGCGGCAGAGCCTGACCAGGTCGACAGCGACGCGGTCGCCGGGGAACTGCCGTACGGCAATGTCACCGTGCACGTGCGCACGGGCGGCCTCGATGTCGAGAGCGCCCGCGGCGCAGAGCACGGCAATCTCGTGATCGCCAACGCGATCGTCTGCGTCAGCTTCGACGACTAGCGAGCGCCAAAGCTGCCGTTCTCTTTCTCGCTACATCAACGATGCGGGGGCGGCGATCCACATGCCAGTCGCCTGGGCTTCGCCCATCATGTCCATCATCTCGCGGTCGATGTTGAGCCTCGGGATCTGGGCATCCTCGGCCTTGAGCTTGCTCCAGCCGAGTCCTGGCACACCGACGGGAAGATGCGGCCAGTCCTCTCGTACGTTGACGATGACCACCAGTGGGCCCTCGCAGTCCGGGCGGCTTACGAGCACGCCGTACTCTCTGTCGACCCGCAGGTAGAACTTGGGAGCAAGCTCGTCGTTCGCGGACCGTAGAAGCGCGAACCAGGCAGCCGCCGTCAATGCCTCGCGGAGCGGGTGCTTGCCGATGTGGTCGTTGAGATGTTCGTTGAGCCCATCGGCTTCAGCTTCGCCAAGGCCGGACTCATGGAGCCACTCGCCGAGTGCACCTGGGTCCGTGAGCATCGGATGCCGATACAGCTCCTTGCGGTCGAGCTTTGCAAGGACTGCGTTGAAGCTCTTGAACTCGAGGACTTCGCCGAGAGCTGGCTTCCTCTTGTCGCCGCCATCAGTTGCCATGGTTGGATCTCCTCCACCGTTTTCCACCGTTACCGAATAAACGGTAGCTCATGGCACACCACGGGGTCTGATGAACAACTCGTCCCAGGGCTAGTTGCCAGCTGCAGCAATCGGTTCGGACTCGAGTTCGATGACAGCGCTAGCGAGCGCCTCGGCGGTGACTGGCTCGTACAGCCGGACCGGCTCGTCGATGCCTTTCATCATGAACTCGCCATGCTCAACAAGGGCACCGAGCCAAGCGCCATCGAGCTGCGCGGCCGCTGCGCCGGTCAGCATGACGCCGCCAGGCTCGGCCGCATCACAGGTCCGCGCTGCCAGATTGATCGCCGATCCGAAGAGCTCGCTTCCTTCGCGCACAACCGCGCCGACATTGATCCCGATCCGCAGCTTCAGTGATCCGTCGCGGAGCGTTTCGTTGATCGCAATCGCAGCCCGAACCGCATCGTCGACGTCGCCGAACTCGGCCAGCGCTCCGTCGCCAAGCTTGACACCCTCGACGGTTCGCCCGCCATGGGCTGCCACGCCCTCGCGGACGACCCGTTCGACCAACCGAGCCTGATGGCGATAGTCGACTTCGCCCAACGACCGTGTCAGCGCTGTCGAGCTCACGATGTCGGCCATCATCACAACGGCAGTTCCGGGCTCGATCGGAGCATGTTCGTTTCGCATGGCAGTGCGCACCTGCGCCGCCGCTCGTCCGTCGATCGTCTCGAGTCGTTCAAGCAGGCCGAGCATGCGATGCTCGGTCACCAGATCAATCAGCTCGCCGGTAGCTCGGTCCATCGATGCAGCCTCGATTGCACCGGTCTCGAGCTGGTCAAGTAGCGCCCTCGCGAGTTCCATCGGCATCCCGGCGCGTCGGGCGCGGTCCGCCGCTTCGGCCAGGCTTGCGACAGCTTGAGCGCTCTCGCCACGCATCGCTTGGGCTCGGCCGAGTGATCGAATAACGAGTATTGGTGGCGCCGTCGTGAGCTGGCAGCCACGACGCAGGGCCTCTTCGAGCACCTCGACCACACCCGCAGGAACCTCGACCGTGGCCATTCGCGCTTGTTCAACAAGAAGGCACGCTCTCGATAGCGAGAGGAGGTCAACGCGTGGCCGCATGGGTTTCGGTGCGGTGACTGCTCGGACTGGTCGGGCCGGGTTCTCATGCTCGACCCAGTCGACCAAGGGCACTCCTAGTGGCGATTCGAGTGCGTCGGGGCCGGCCAACGGGGTGAGCGCTTCTCGGGCAACATCGAGCGCTCGTTGCGGACGCCCCATTCCGCCGAGCCCGATACAGAGCGCGATACCGGCGGTCGCGGTGGCCACGATCTCGCCGGTAGCCGCCGCCCAGTGCTGCAGCGATCGCCAGGCGCGCTCGGCATCGGCCAAGTCAGCCTGGACTGTTGCGCCGGCAACGAGCATTGCTCCTGGGAACGCCATCTGGCTCGTAAAGCGCATTGAGGTGAGCCGGTCGAGAGCGCCGCTTGCGCGCTGTCGGGCTTCGCCGACACGACCTGCTGCCATGAGTAGGTACGGCTCGCGAACGGCGGGAGCGACGGCCACGAGCGGGTCATCAGCTAGGTCGCACAGAGCCGCTGCTTCGCGAAGCGATGCGAGCGCATTGTCGATGTGGCATTCGACGTAGTCGACGAGGGCAAGGCACGTCAGCGCCCGAACCCGAGCGTTGATTGCGTCGTTCGGAGCGGTAGCGAGAGCATCGTCAGCTTGGGCCCTTGCCGTCGAGTAATCGCCGAGGATCCAGCTCGAAAAGGCCATGTCCGCGAGCACTTCGGATCGGAGCATCCGCTCGGTTGCCGGGATACGAGCGAGCAAGGCCTCGAAGCCATCGTCTTCTTCGGCGACGCCGAGTGCAACAAATGTGCCGAAGGCTCGCGAGAGGCCCAGGGTCGCCCAGACCTCTCCGGCCAAGTCACCACTGTCTCGTGTCGACTGTTTTGCGGCGGCCAGGACTTCACGAGCGTCCTCGGCTTCGCCGAGCATGAAGTGAGCAATCCCAAGCGAGAGCTCGTAGTGACCTATCTGGTCGGCGTTCGCATCGGGGAGCAGGTAGTGAGCGATGGACACGGCGCTGCGCCAATCGTGGCGATCCATTGCTTGACGGAGCGCCAACTGAGCCAACGATGTTGTCGATTCGTCGAGCCCCACGCGACCCGCGACCAAGTGGCGCACGACGTCGATCGGCTCGCCGTTGCTGTCGTCTTGCAGCAGGCGAGCGGCCAGTTCGCGGTGGATACGTCGACGGGTCGAGGCCCGCGTCGACTTCAGCGTCGCCTGACGAAGTGAAGGATGCGTCGGCGCAACATCAGCGGCGGTGACTCGCAGAAGACCCTCGTCCTCAGCATCGTCTGCCAGGTCCTCGGCGCGGGCACCATCGAGGAGCGCATCGACGACGTCGGCCACCACGCGCAACGGTTGATTCGGAGCAAGCGCGACCGTGGCAAGCAACGTGCGCATCGCATCGCTGGTCGCAGCGATGCGACGGTCAGCTTCTGCAGCGACCGAGCCCGGCACTTCGAGACTTCGCAACACGGTGTCTGGATCTGCATCGGCGACACGCACGAGCTGCACGGCCATCTCTTCGAGAAGAAGCGGATTCCCGTCGACCAGAGAGACGATCTCGGAAAACGTGTCGGCCATCCGCAGCGGTGCGCCGAGCCCCACCAGCAGCTCGGCACCTTCGATTGCCGTGAGCCCTTCGAGGTGAAGTCGGGTGGCTGAAGGGTGCCGCAGCAGCGCCCGGATATGCGGAGCAATCTGTTCGTCGTCGGTTCGCAGCGTGGCGAAGACAATGGGGTTTCGAGACGACGCTGACAACCCGTCAAGGAATCGGATGAGCACCGCGATGGTTCCCGCGTCAGCCCATTGGAGATCGTCGATGACGATGACCGCGAGTCCCCGGTCGACGTCGAGCTGCAGCTCGCCGAGCAACCAGCGCTCAAAGCCGGTGACGGACTCGCTCGCAACGGAGCCAGCGACGCTTCCTCGAAGTTGCGCTAGCCCCTGGACGAGTGGCTCGTAGCGCTCGACCTCGCCGTCAAGGCAGCGAATCGACAGCAGGCGAGTGTCTCCGCCAAGGCCTTCGAGCGCTTCGGAAATGAGGCGGGACTTGCCCACACCCGAAGGACCTTCGACGATGAGCATCCGCGTAGACACCTCGGCGTCGCGCCGAAGTCGAGCAACATGGCTCGCCAACACGGCGAGTTCCGCGGAGCGGCCGGCCAATGGCGCTGCGCGGCGCACGATCGGGGACACGTGCACAACGTAGTTCGCGGGCGCACCAACGACCGGAACGAATCGACAGGTCACGACTACGATCTCGCCATGAGCGAGCAGCACGACCACCACATCGACCACTACTGCGGTGCAGCCCACATCGGCGTGAGCGCCGCCGCTGGCGCAGGCCCGACGCTCCACTACCGAGATCATCAGACCGAGATTCACCGGGTCGTCGTCGGCAGCTACGAGAACAACGTGTTCATCGTGCGCTGCCGTGACACGGGCGATGCCGTGCTGATCGACGCAGCGAACGAGCACGAGATGCTGCTCGAGTTGTCGTCGAAGCTCGGCGTCCGCGAAGTCCTCGAAACCCACGGCCACCACGATCACATCGGTGCGGTGACCGAGATGCGCAACGCCGGCTACTCCGTGCATGTCGGCGGCGAAGACGCCCACATGCTGCCGAGTTATGACCAAGAGATCGAGAACGACCAAGTGTTCGAGGTCGGCAAGCTTCGCCTCCGTTCGATCAAGACGCCCGGCCACACCGCGGGCAGCGTCAGCTTCGAGCTGATGGGTTCGCCCGTGCTCTTCAGCGGCGACACGTTGTTCCCCGGTGGCCCTGGTGCGACCAAGTTCGAAGGCGGCAGCTTCGACACGATCATCAAGTCGATCGATGAGCTCATGTTCTCGCCGTTCTCGGCCGACACGATCGTGATGCCGGGCCACGGCGACGACACCACCATCGGCGCAGAGAGTCCGTCGCTTCAAGCGTGGATCGACCGGGGCTGGTGACGCTCGCTACTGCGTATGCGGGACACTTCTCATGAGCGGGCTTCCCGCCGACGACCGGCCGTTCGACCTCTCCCCCGTCACCACTGCTGATCTTCCGCCAACACCGATCCGGGACCGCAACATTGCTGCATCTGCCTGGGACGAGGCGCCCGCTGAGCTGCTCAGCCTGGGAGCCGACCTCGGCATCGACGCCGACCGCATCGCGTACAAGCGGCGAATCGGCAACTGGCTCCTGTGGCGGGCTGGCCCGACCCGCGGGCCCGCTCGATGGATGGCACTCGACAGCAACGATCTCACCCGCCAATGCACGTTCTTCATCGATGGGAACAAGAACAACATTGGCATCGGGCCGAGCGGCATCTCGCACACGCGGTTCCGGATGTGGAAGGAAGATTTGTTGGAGCGATGCGAACCTTGACGCCGGGTTTCCTCCAGCACCCTGTGCGGTGGCATGATCAAGGCAGTCCGCACACCCCCTTCCAGGAGAATCCATGCCTGCCAATCCGCTGAATACCGATGACTTTGGCGGTCAGATGTATGACCTGTCCATGTCCGAGGGAGCACGTCCGCTCCTCGACAAGGTCGTCAAGTTCATCTCCGAGCACGTCGACCCGATCACCGAAGAGTTCCACGCCATGGGCGAGGGCCGCGAAGATCGGTGGAGCTGGGTTCCTGGTCAGCTCGAACTTCTCGACGATGCCAAGGCCAAGGCCCGCGAGCAGGGTCTCTGGAACTTCTTCCTCCCCGATGCCGAAACTGGCGAGGGCCTAAGCAACCTCGATTACGCCTACATCGCCAACGAGCTCGGCAAGAACAGCCTGTCCTCGGCCGTGCTGAACTGCGCTGCGCCCGACACCGGCAACATGGAAGTCCTCGAGCGTGTCGGCACGCCCGAACAAAAAGAGAAGTGGCTTCGTCCGCTCCTCGACGGCAAGATCCGCTCTGCGTTCGTCATGACCGAGCCGCACTACGCGAGCTCCGATGCACGCAACGTGCAGACCCAGGCTGTTCGTGACGGCGACGAGTACGTGATCAACGGCGAGAAGTACTACGCCTCGGGCGCTGGCGACCCTCGCTGCAAGATCATGATCGTCATGGTGCAGACCAACCCCGACGGTGACTCGCACCTCAAGCAGTCGCAGATTCTCGTCGAGCCAGAGACGCCTGGCGTCGAGGTACTCGGCCCAATGCACGTCTTCGGCAACGACGACGCGCCGCATGGCCACATGCACATCAAGTTCACCGACGTGCGTGTGCCTGCCAGCAACATCCTGCTCGGCGAAGGCCGTGGCTTCGAGATCAGCCAGCTGCGTCTCGGCCCAGGCCGTATCCATCACTGCATGCGCTCCATCGGCGCTGCTGACAAGGCTCTGCAGCTCTACTGCGAGCGCGGTCTGACCAAGAGCGCTTTCGGCAAGCCGCTCATCCAGCTCGGTGGCAACATCGACAAGGCCGGCCGTATGCGCATCGAGATCGAGGCCATGCGCCTGATGGTGCTCCGTGCCGCCAAGGCCATGGACGTCCTCGGCAACCGCGAAGCTCGCGTGTGGATCAGCGCCGCCAAGGCAATGGTGCCTGAGCGGGTGTGCGAGATCATCGACGCCGCGATCCAGATGCATGGCGCCACCGGCGTTTCGCAGTGGACTGTCCTTCCGAGCCTGTACCACTCGCAGCGCACGCTGCGTCTGGCTGACGGACCCGACGAGGTGCACAACATGGTTGTGGGCCGCGCCGAGGTTGCCCGTTACCAGGCCCAGCCGCTGTCTGGTCTCCAGACCGGCATGGTCGACTACGACAACCCGCTCAACATCGAGCGCATCGAGATGCCGACCTACGACGACACGATGTTCACCTGATCCAGGCGACCTGATCACGTTGCTCGCTGCAGCGCATCATCGCGGTTCGGTTCGGCGCAGACGAGCCTGACTTGGCGGCGCGAGATTGAGCAACACCGACGCAGGACGGCCCCGGGCACTTGTTGCCCGGGGCCGTTGGCGTTTTCAAGGCTTGCGGGCCTCGATCACAAGTAGCCACG